>NZ_KE148403.1:3882-11181 GCF_000410615.1 Novosphingobium sp. B-7
AGTGGCCTCCATCGCGGCGATCAGCCCGTCATAATGCCCGGCATCGTTGCCCAGCAGATAGGAACGCAGCAGCAGCAGCCCCACCGTGCCGCGCGTGCCCTTGGCCGGCGGGGGTAGCAGCGCCAGGCTTTCCGACATCTTTTGCGCGGTGCGCGGGTGATAGACGCCCAGATCGGGATAGTCGCGCGGCGGCGCTGCGGCCATGGTGCCGCGCCGGCCGGCGCGCGGGCCGGCGGCATAGCGGTCGATCAGGCTCGACACCATCGCCACGACGTTGTCGTCCGACCCGGCGAGCCAGTATTGCAGCGTGAGGAAATAGGCGCGCACATCTTGCGCGGTGCCGGGGATGAAGCGCAGAATCTTGGGCAGGCGGCGCAGCATGCGCATCTGCCCGGCGCCCGAATTGCTGCCCGGTTTGCCACCTGGTTTGGTCGAGCCGCGCAGCCGCTTGAGCAGGGCGAGCGGCCCCTTGGCCGGGGCATCCATGCGATAAGCGCCCATCCGCGTCAGCCGGGTCAGCTCCCCGGCCGACATCAGGCAGACCATCGCGTCGCAGCTTTCGCGCCGCTCGACCAGCGTGGGCATGATCGCGCGGATATGGTCATCAAGGAACAGCATCGTGGCGATGACGATATCGGCGCGATCAACGGCGGCCTTGGCGCGATCGAGCGCGCCGGCCTCACGGTCCCAATCGGCGGCGGCGTGGAGGGTGATGGCGATGTTGCTATCGCCCAGGCGCACGCCGGCGCGTTCCACCGCGCCCTTGAGGTGGTTGTCCAGCGTCACGATGGCGACGCGCACGGGCGGGGCGGCGCTAGCGGGCATAGTGCGCCTTGGCATCATAGAGCGTGGCGATATCGATCTGCACACGGCCTTCCAGGGCGGCATAGCGTTCGGTGTTGGTGCGAGCCTTGCCACGCACGAAGAACGGCACCTTGCGCAACTCGCGCTCTGCATCGCTGGTCCAGGGAATATCGGCCTGCGAGACGATGGCGGGCGCCGGTGCCACCGCCGCCTGGGCCGGGGCGGGCTGGGCATGAAGGTGCGAAGGGCCGGCCGCGTCGGAAAACTCGAAATCGTCGCGGAACATGGCGAGCAGATGCTCTTCCAGCCCCATGACCAAGGGATGCACCCAGGTGTCGAAGATCACGTTGGCGCCTTCAAAGCCCATCTGCGGGCTGTGGCGCGCGGGGAAATCCTGGACGTGGACCGGCGCGGAAATCACCGCGCAGGGCAGGCCCATGCGCTTGGCGATATGGCGTTCCATCTGTGTGCCAAGCACGAGTTCGGGCGCGGCGGCGTGGATCGCCGCTTCGACCGCCAGGTGGTCGTCGGTAATCAGCGGATCGAGGCCGTGGTCGGCAGCAGCGGCGCGCATCTCGCGGGCGAATTCGCGATTGTAGCAACCCAGCCCGCAGACAGTGAAGCCCAGCTCGTCGCGCGCGATACGGGCGGCGGCAATGGCATGGGTGGCATCGCCAAAAATGAAGACGCGCTTGCCAGTGAGATAGGTCGAATCGACCGAGCGGCTCCACCACGGCAGGCGCGCGGCGGGATTGGCGAGCGCCGGGGCCGGATCGACGCCGGTGAGCGCGGCGACCGCCTGGATGAAATCGCGCGTGGCGCCAACGCCGATCGGCACCACATCGATCATCGGCTGGCCAAATGTGCGGGCCAGCCAGCGCGCGGCTTCCATGCCGATTTCGGGATAGAGCACCACGTTGAAATCGGCCCGGCCAAGGGTGCGTAGATCAGCCGGCGCGGCGCCGAGCGGGGCCACGCAATTGACGCCAATGCCCAGAGTTTCGAGCAGCTTGACCACTTCGACCACATCGTCGCGGTGGCGAAAGCCCAGCGCGCAGGGGCCGAGCAGATTGGCGAGCGGCCGGCGCCCCTCGCGCGGGGCGGGGCGCACGGCCGGATCGGCCAGTTGGCGGACCATGCGATAGAATGTTTCGGCGGCGCCCCAGTTTTCCTTGCGCTGATAGCTCGGCAGTTCCAGCGGGATGACCGGGCAGGGCAGGTCCAGCGCTTCGGCGAGGCCCGCCGGATCGTCCTGGATCAGCTCGGCCGTGCACGATGCGCCCACCAGCAGGGCCTGCGGGGCAAAGCGGACGGCCGCCTCGCGGATCGCATCCTGCAGCAGGGCGGCGGTATCCTTGCCCAGGTCGCGCGCCTGGAAGGTGGTATAGGTAACCGGCGGGCGGCGATCGCGCCGCTCGATCATGGTGAACAGCAGATCGGCGTAGGTATCGCCCTGGGGCGCGTGCAGCACATAGTGCACCCCGTCCATCGCCGTGGCCACCCGCATGGCCCCCACATGGGGCGGGCCTTCGTATGTCCAGACGGCGAGCTGCATGGCGCTATACCCTCAACACGTCGCGGCGGCGCAGCGGCCGGGCGAAAAGATCGGCAAGGTCTCCGGCCTGGTCGAACCCGTGGATGGGCGAGAAGACCAGTTCGATGGCCCACTTGGTGGACAGCCCTTCGGCTTCGAGCGGATTGGCCAGGCCCAGGCCGCAGACGGTGAGATCGGGGCGATCGGCGCGCACGCGGTCAAGCTGGCGATCGAGATGCTGGCCTTCGCTGATCCGCGTGGCGCTGGGCAGCAGCGGCAGTTCGCGCGCCATCAGCTCGCGGTGCAGATAGGGCGTGCCCACTTCCACCGGCACCATGCCGAGTTCGGTGGCGAGGAAGCGCGCCAGCGGCACTTCCAGCTGCGAATCCGGCAGGAAGGTGATGCGCTTGCCGCGCAGGCGATCCTGGCTATGGGCGATGGCGCGCTTGGCGCGTTCGCGGCCCGGTGCCGCCACGCGGTTGAACTGCATTGGGCACACGCCAAAGGCATCGGCCGCGGCGCGCAGCCACTCGGTCGTGCCCTCTGCCCCGAACGGGAACAGCGCGGGCAGATGCCGCGCGCCGCGATTCTGCAGAGCGCGCACGGTTTCGCCCAGGAACGGCTGTGCCAGCAAGAAGCGGGTATGGGCGCCCACGGCGGGCAGATCGGCCAGTTGGCGTGCGGGCAGCCAGCCGACCTGATCGATGCCGAGTTCGGTAAACAGGCGGCGGAACTGGTCTTCCACCACATCGGGCAGCGTGCCGACGACCAGCAGCGCAGGTGCGGTCCCGGCGCTGGCGGCCGGCATATGCGGCACCAGGGCGGCGAGGCAGGCGTCTTCGCCCTCGGTAAAAGTCGTTTCGATCCCGCTGCCCGAATAGTGCAGCACACGGGTGCCCATCGCGGCGCCGCTGTGCGTGCCGAGCGTGCGGTCGAGCCGTTGCGCCGCCTTGCCCAGATCGAGCTTGATGACTTCGGACGGGCACGAGCCGACCAGGAACAGGGTGCGGATTTCCGGGCGCCGCGCGAGCAATTGCGCGACGATGCGATCGAGTTCGTCATGGCAATCGGCCATGCCGGCCAGGTCGCGTTCCTCGATGATCGCGGTGGCAAAGCGCGGCTCGGCAAAGATCATCACCCCGGCCGCCGATTGCAGCAGATGGGCGCAGGTGCGCGAGCCGACCACCAGGAAGAACGCATCCTGCATCTTGCGGTGCAGCCACACGATCCCGGTCAACCCGCAGAACACCGCGCGCTGTCCGCGTTCGCGCAGCACGGGTGCATCGGCGCAGCCGGTGTCGGTCGGGGCGATTGCGGGGGCAAGGCCGGTTTCGCCGCTCATGATGTGGCCATCGGAGAATGGGCCAGGCCGGGCTGACCGTCGCGCTCTGCATCGAGCCGGGCGGCGCGCAGTTTGAGCAGGAATTGTCCGGCATTGACGAGGTATGCGGCATAGCCGGCAAGAGCGACGTACATGCGCTGTTCGAACGTGCCGCTGCCGCCCAGCAGCATCGCCAGGTAGGCGGTGTGCAGGCCGATCACCAGCATCGAGAACACGTCTTCCCAGAAGAATGCCGGAGCAAACAGCCAGCGCCCGAACACGACCTTTTCCCAGATCGAGCCAGTGATCATGATGGCATAGAGCGTCAGCGTCTTGACCACGACCGAGGTATCGGCGGCGGCCGTGCCGGTGTGCGTCACCAGGCTGTGCAGGACGAGGGCGAGGCTGGTGAGGAAGACGAAGAACTGGAACGGGGCGAGCAGGCCTTGCACCAGGGTCCAGCGAGTCGAGTCGCGGCGCGCCCGCTCTTGCGCGGTGTAGAGCTTGCGCCGTGGCTGGCGGCCCTGACCGTTCGCACTTGTGGTGCCGGAACTGATCGCATCCCCTCTCATGTGTCGATGCTCACCTTTGTTGTTGAGGGGAGACTACGCCTCACTTCGCACAAGTGTCAATCAAACTTGACGACAAGAAAATATGACACTTTGCCGTTTGTCAGATCGCCGAAAAGGGCGTAGGCTCATGGTCCCGAACAGCAGTGGCCGTATCGATGCCGCAGTCCGGGCAAGGCGCGATCTGCGCCAAACCGGACCGGAGGGGTCTGACATGGCTACTGTTTTAGGTGCAGGCGCGGCAAAGCGGGCCGGTCGTGGGGAAGGGGCCCCGCGCGCCAAGGACGGCCGCAACGCCGCATCCGGCCGAACCATGGCCAAGGCGCGCGATAGTGCGCGGGCCTTCCCCCCCGCAGCCGTTGATGCCCTGATCAGCGAACATATCATTCCCCGCCTGCTCATGGCCCAGTCCCATGGCCCGGTGCCGCGCATCGCCGCACAAGGCACGGCCAAGGTGGACGCGGCCGAGGCGGCGCGCTTTGCCTCGCTGCCGCTGCAGCTCGAAGCGGATGAACTGCTGGCCTTGGTGGAAAGCATCCTGGCGCGCGGGGCCTGCGTCGAATCTGTGTTCGTCGATTTGCTGGCGCCATCGGCGCGGCGCCTGGGAAAGCACTGGGAAGACGATGATTGCGATTTCGTCGATGTGACGATGGGCCTGTGGCGGCTGCAGGAAGTGATGCGCGAGGTGACCATGCGCTATCCGCCGCCGCGCGCCGTGCCGTTTCGCACGCGCTCGGCCCTGTTCGCGCCGATCCCTGGCGATCCGCACAGCTTTGGCGCGCTGATGGTGGAGGAAGTATTCGCCCGCGCCGGCTGGCAGACCGAGGTTTTGATCGACCCGGAGCGCAAGGAGTTGCTGCAGAATATTGCCGATCACAGCGTGGATCTGGTCGGCTTGACCATCAGTTGTGATTGTCCTAACGCAAAGCTTGCGAGCCTGATTTCCGCCATGCGCAGTGTGTCGCGATCGCCCGATCTGAAGATTCTCATTGGTGGAAGAATGGTGAACGCCAATCCCGCGCTCGTCGACGAGGTCGGTGCCGATGGCAGCGCACAGGATGCCTGTGGCGCGCTTGATCTGGCCGAGCGCCTGGTGCCGATGCAGGCGTTGCCCGCCCGCTTCGGCGCATAGCTGGCCACGCCCATGTCCAGCCGCAGGAACAGCATCGAAGGCAAACTGCCTTTCACCTCTGCCACCCGGCATTTTGCCGCGCTGGCCGGTGATGCCGCTGCCCGCCTGGCGATGGTCTCGGGCGAGATTGCGCTGATCCTGGACGCGGATGGCCGCATCGTTGACGTATCGGCCGATCCCCGCGAATTTCCCGAAGCAGGCAGCTGGGTTGGCCGCGAATGGCTGGACACGGTCACTATCGAAAGCCGGCCCAAGGTGATGGAAATGCTCGCCGGGATGCGCAAGGGCGTGACCCAGCACTGGCGCCAGGTCAACCTGCTGTCGGGCGAGGGGGACATTCCCGTGCGCTTCGTCACGGTCAGCCTGGGCGCGGGCGGCCAAGGCTGCATCGCCATTGGCCGCGACATGCGCGACGAAGCCGCGCTGCAGCAGCGCCTGTTGCAGGCGCAGCAGTCGCTTGAACGCGATTATATCCGCCTGCGCCAGATTGAGGCGCGCTATCGCCTGCTGTTTGAACAGTCTGTGGAGCCGGTGCTGATCGTCGATGCCGACGGGTTCCGCATCCGCGAGGCGAACCAGGCCGCGCATCGCGCGTTCCACAGCCGGCCCGGATCGTTGCAGGGTGGCAAGCTGACCGCGCTGTTTGCCAATGCCGCGCGCGAACACATCATTGCGTTCCTGGGATCGGCGATGGTGTCGCACGGGCTGCAGCCGCTCGATGCCGCGCTCGCCCATGATGGCGAAAAGGTGCAGATTTCCGCCAGCGGTTTCCGCGAACGCGGCGGCCAGTTCATTCTGGTGCGGCTGTCCAGCCCGGTTGGCGCGGCGCGGCCGGATGCCGGGGTGACGGTGCGGGTGATCGAGGCGATGCCCGATGCCTTTGTTTTAACCGACGCCGCCATGATCATTCGCGAGGCCAATGCCGCGTTTGTCGAACTTGTGGCTGCCGCCAGCGCCGAACAGCTGCGCGGCCAGCCGCTGGGCGACTACGTCGGTCGGCCGGGTATCGACCTGGACCTGATCGAGGGCCAGTTGACCAAGCACGACAGCGCCCGCAACGTGGTGACCGTGGTGGGCGCCAGCGATGGCTTTGAAGGCGAGCCGGTCGAGCTTTCGGCCGTGCGCACTGGTAGCGACCAGATCTGCTATGGCTTCGTCATCCGCCCGATCGGCCGCCGCCTGCGCGATCTGCCGACCACCAGCGACTCGCCGCGTTCGGTCGAACAGCTGACCGAACTGGTCGGCCGCATGTCGCTGCGCGACATCGTGCGCGAGAGTACCGACCTGATCGAGCGGCTGTGTATCGAGGCGGCGCTGGAATATACCTCGAACAACCGCGCCTCGGCCGCCGAGATCCTCGGGCTGAGCCGCCAGAGCCTCTATTCCAAGCTGCATCGCTATGGCTTGGGCAACATGGCTGACGCGGAAGATTGACATAAATTCTGTCAATTTAATTTGACGCATGGCGCGCCATGGGCGTAGTCTTCGGCCATGGCTCGCTCTGCTGCCTTTCCCGCGATGGCGCCACTTCCGGCGCTCCGGGACGTTGTCACCCTGCTCAAGCCGATCACCTGGTTTCCGCCGATGTGGGCGATGGTGTGCGGCGTGCTGTCATCGGGCGTGCCGGTTGCCTCGCGCTGGTCTTTCCTGATCGCGGGCATTGCGCTGGCCGGCCCGCTGGTATGTGGCACCAGCCAGGCGGTGAACGACTGGTTCGATCGCCATGTCGATGCCATCAACGAGCCGCACCGCCCGATCCCCTCCGGCCGCATCGCCGGGCGCTGGGGCCTGGCCATCGCGATCATCTGGAGCGGCGTATCGCTGCTGGTGGCGGCGCTCACCGGGCCATGGGTGCTGGCGGCCACGGCGCTGGGCCTCGCTTGCGCCTGGGCCTACAGCGCGCCGCCCTTGCGGTTCAAGACCAGCGGCTGGATCGGCC
>NZ_KE148403.1:11936-13179 GCF_000410615.1 Novosphingobium sp. B-7
GCATGGCGTGACCATGCTCGATGAATCGCGCGTCAAGGGCATCGCCCTGTCGGTCTTTGCCTTTACCCTGATCGGCGCCGGCGTGGGCGCGGCGGGCACCTCGGTGTTGGCGCTGCTGGCCACCGGCGTGGCGCCGGAACGGCGCGCGGCGGCGGCTGCCGTCACTTGGATCATGATGGTTTTTGGCATCGTGGTGGCGGCTGGCACGGCCGGGGCGCTGCTCGATCCCTATTCCGAACAGCGGCTGACCGCCGTTTCTGCTGGCGTGGTGGGCGTGGCGCTGCTCGTCACGGTGCTGGCCACGTTCCGCCTGGAGGGGCGCGGGCCACTGCTTTTTGCCAGCGCGGCGCCAGTGGCCGGGCCGCCGCTCTCGCTCAAGGAGGCGCTGGCCGAGATTTTCGCTGATGATGAAGCGCGGCGCTTTACCCTGTTCATCTTCGTCTCGATGCTGGCCTACAGCATGCAGGATCTGATCCTGGAGCCGTTCACCGGCCTGGTCTTTGCGATGACGCCGGGGCAATCGACCAGCCTCTCGGGCTTGCAGAACGGCGGCGTGCTGATCGGCATGATTGCAACCGGCGTGGGCGGCAGCGCATTTCGCGGGCGCCTGCCGATCGAGCTGCGCAGCTGGACCATGGTCGGCTGCCTGGGTTCGGCCGTGGCGCTGGCCGGGCTGGCCATGGCTGCCTGGGTTGGCCCGGGCTGGCCGATCGCGGCCAATATTGCCTTCTTGGGCCTGTGCAACGGCGCCTTTGCCGTGTCCGCCATCGGATCGATGATGGGCCTGGCCGGTGCCGGCCGCCGCCAGGGTGAAGGGGTGCGCATGGGGGTGTGGGGTACGGCGCAGGCCATTGCCTTTGGCCTGGGTGGACTGATCGGCGCGCTGGGCGTCGATGTGGCGCGCGGCGCGTTTGGCACGCCGGGCAAGGCCTTTGCCCTGATCTTTGCCGCCGAGGCGGGATTGTTCCTTTATTCCGCGCTCCTGGCCATGCGCACGCGCGGCGTGGCCCGGCCGGTCGTCAGCCTGAGGTCTGTGGCGATATGAACCCGATAGAGCAATTCGATGTCGTGGTGATCGGCGGTGGCCCGTGTGGCGCCACCACGGCCTGGGACCTGGCGCGCGCCGGGCGTTCGGTGCTGCTGCTCGATCGCGGCGGGCGGATCAAGCCGTGTGGAGGGGCGGTACCGCCGCGCCTGCTGGAAGAGTTCGAGGTGCCGCAATCGCTGCTGGTGGCGCGGGCGC
>NZ_KE148404.1:0-17122 GCF_000410615.1 Novosphingobium sp. B-7
ACAGAAGCCCGTCTTATTCATGAGGTCGCTGTTCCGGTCTGATCGGTTTTGATTGTTCGCTGGCGGCATGATGCAGTCGCGCGTCATCGACGGTGTTTTCACCGCGACCTGAGCAATGGGCTTTTCGAGGTTGCTGGAGGTGGGCTTTGGGGTCGGCGGCACTGCCGCGTTGATCATGCTGGCGCCGGCGGGGGGGTGGTGGCGATGGCTCGGAACACGCTGGCATCCGGGCATGCTGACGTGAAGGCGACGCGGATGCGCGTGGTGCTTTCGATGATCCGGGCGGCAACCTTGAGCAGCCGCAGGCGCAGTGTTGCGAACTCGGCAGCGGCCAGAGACATGGTATTGGGCGCGACTGCTTTTTGGACTTCCTGACTGATGCGCCACAGCAGCCAGTATGCGGCGGTGTGCAGGATGAGGCGCACCTGGTTGGCGTTTGCCGAGCGGCACGAGGTACGGTCGCTGGCGAGTTGGGCCTTGTGGCGCTTGATCAGGTTCTCGACCTGCCCGCGTGCGCAGTAAAGCGTGTCGTAGATATGCTCAGCCGAGCCTTCGGTCAGCGAGGTGACGACATAGCGGATGTCCATGCCCAAAGTGCTGGCCTCGATCCGGGCGACGACGCGGCGCTGGCTTTTCCAGCTTTTGGCGCCGTAGCGGGTCTGGGCATAATGGCGCAGGATCGCGCGGCCTTCCTCGGCGCGCTTGACCGCGCAGGCATCGGCGGCAGCGACGATGGCCGGATCGGCACGCAGCGCGGCGTTGGTCGGCAGGCCGAACACATAGTCGATGCCGGCCGCTTCGCAGAAGGCCATGACCTCGGGCCGGCCATAGTGCCCGTCACCACGGATGGTGATGTGCGTTTCCGGCCAGTTCCGGCGGATATGCCGCACCAGGCGCCGGATGTGACCGGCCGCTTCGGCACCCGACGGCGTCTTGCCAGTGCGCAGCAGCATGGCCACCGGCCGGCCGGTTGCGGTATCGTAGACGTGGATCGGCAGGAAGCAGCGCTCGCCATGATGTCCGTTCCAGAACGAAAGCTGCTGATAGCCATGGACGACATCGCAGGTATCGTCGATATCCAGCGTCACCGCCACCGGCGGGGCGGGATAGCTGGCGCAGTAGATGTCGATCATTGCGACCATCATGCTGGCCAGTTCGCGCGTGGTCGGCGCATTCTCCCACCGGCTCATCGTTGGTTGGCTGGCAAGTCCCGCGCCCGATCCCGGCAACTTGCCCAGCGCCAAACGGAAACCCGGATCGTCGCGCAGGGCGTCGAGATCATCGGCATCCTCATAGCCGCAAGCAATCGCGAACACGCGGGCACGCAGGATGTCATCGAGGCGATGGACCACCCGCGCCGGGTCACGCGGATCGGCAATGCAAGCTGCAAGCCGCTGGCAGATCCCCATTGCACGTTCAGCCTGCGCCAGCAGCAGCACGCCACCATCCGAGGTGAGCCGGCCACCATCAAACGCGGCGGTCACTTTCTTGCGCGCCACTGCTGGGAATCGGAATGGGCTTGCGCTATCGACGTTCATGGCGGGTGTGGCCTGTGGCATTTTCTGCCCTGCGGCAGGTTCGGACTAGACACCCAGATCCTAATTCAGATCAGAGGCTTACGCCACTCCCGCCAACCCTTTGCCCCACCCTGATGAATAAGACGGGCTAAGCCGCTACAGCCATCATCCCCGAGGGCACGGTCATCTTTGGGCAGAAGCATTTCGCGGGGGCCTGGAAGGGCCAACCAGCCGATAGCACTCAACCCGTTTTACGAACAAACCATCACACTCCATGGTATTGGCGATACCAGTCAACGAAACGCGTCACGCCTTCGCGAACCGGGGTCGCGGGCTTATATCCCAGTTCGCGTTCGAGATCGGACACGTCAGCAAAGGTGTCGGGTACGTCACCAGCCTGCAACGGCAGCAGATTGCGCTCTGCCTTGCGCCCGAGCGCCTCTTCCAGCGCTTCGATATAGGCCGTGAGCTTGACCGGGGCATTGTTGCCAATGTTGTAGATTCGATAGGGCGCGTCCGAGGTGGCTGGATCCGGTTTCATCGCATCCCACGCCGGATCGGGACTGGCAGGGCGATCCAGCGCGCGGATCACCCCGGCAACGATATCGTCGACATAAGTGAAATCGCGCGTGTGGTTGCCGTGGTTGAACACGTTGATGGGCGTGCCATCGAGAATGGCCCGGGCGAACAGGAACAGCGCCATGTCCGGCCGGCCCCAGGGGCCGTAGACCGTGAAGAAGCGCAGGCCAGTGGTCGGCAGTCGATAGAGATGGCTGTAGCTGTGCGCCATCAGCTCGTTGGCCTTCTTGGTGGCCGCGTAGAACTGCAGCGGATGGTCCACGCCGACGTGCTCGCTGAACGGCATCGCCTTGTTGGCGCCATAGACGGAACTGGTTGAGGCATAGACGAGATGCTCGATCCCACCATGGCGGCACGCCTCGAGGATATTGGTAAAGCCCACGATGTTGCTTTCGACATAGGCGTGGGGATTTTCGATCGAATAGCGCACGCCCGCCTGTGCCGCGAGATTGACCACGCGGCGCACCCCGCCTTGGGCAAACGCTTCCTCTACCGCGGCGCGATCGGCCAGATTGGCGCGAAAGAAGCGATAGGGCGATCCGGTACGAGCGGCGGTTTCCGCAAGGATCTTGAGCCGCGCTTCCTTGATTGCAGGATCATAGTAATCGTTGACCACGTCCAGACCGACCACGGCATCGCCGCGTTCGAGCAAGGTCTTGGCGGTGTGAAAACCGATGAAGCCGGCATTGCCGGTAACCAGGGTAGCCAAGCCGCATCTCCATATTCGGGCAACAACGCCGCAGTTTCGCTCCTGCCATACCTGGCAGAAGCGAACAAAGTGTAACCCATTAGTGCGCTTGAAAAAGTGGTCAGCTGGCCTTCTTGGCCACGTTGAACGTGCCGGTCACGCGGCCGCTTGATGTTGTCGTAGTGCCACCCGTGCCGCTCGGCGCACCGCCGCTACGGCCATCGACGCTCGACAGCCCGGTGTTGAGGTCAATCACGAGACGACCACCATTGAGCGTGTCCTTGCCCCGGCGCAGCGCGACATTGCCCACCATGGTGATAATCTTGCGCGGAATATCGTAAACTGCGGTGTTGCCGCTGGCGCGCTGGTCGCCCCGCGTCACCACCACGCCGCCGGCAGCGTCGATGCGCTGGACCTGCACGGTCTGCGCATCAGTATAGGCCAGCGTGGTGCGCGCCGCTTGCAGCCGCAGGTCTTCCTGGGTGATGTCGACATTACCGGTCAGCACCACGCGCTTCTGCTTGTCCTGCAACTCCATGCGGTCTGCACCGAAATTCACCGGCGCGTTGGAGTTGTGCTTGCCAAAGGTCTGTGCATCGAGATGCGCAGACCCCGCCACCACCGCCGCCGACAGGGCAAAGCCGCAAGCCAGCGAACGCAGCGCCAGAACACGCGTGGACACGCGGTCGGTTGCGCGCGGCGAAGAAGGAAGCGGGTCGATCATCTTCAGCGTTGTCCTCGTCGAATCGCGCGTTACGGCCAGGATGGCCTCAAGGCTTGGCTGGCAGCGGCAGCTTACCTTGATCCATCCGCATGTGGGCATGCCCTTCCAGCGTCACAACCCGATCGTCAAGATTGGCCACGATGCGGTCTGCTGAAAAAGTGCCGGTGGGCAGGCGGCCATCGACGTGCCCATCGCTGACCAGTTGCCGCTTTGTCAGGTCGATCGAGGCACCGTCGGTGATCATGCGATAGCCGTCAGAGCTTTCGAAATTAACCACGCCCGGCACCTTGATGAACTGCTTGCCGAAATCATAGGCACCCTGCTGCGTCGTCAGGATCGCCGGCCCGTTCTTGAGCATGACTCGGGCAGTCACGTCTTTCAGCTGGACCACATCCTGTGCCGCAGAATGCTGCACGGCATTGCCAGCGGTCACCGAAAAGGTCCGCCCCTTATTGTCCGCGCCCCGATACATCGCGCTCACCACTTTGAGACGATCTTGCACGACCGCCACCTTGGTGCGGTCTAGCAAAAAGCTGATCTCTCCGCGGGGCGCTAAGGGGCTCAGTACCATCACTGCGAGCAATGCGCCGATCAGCCCAGGCAGCAGCACGGCCAGCAAGCGTACGGTGCGATCATGCCGCCCGCCCGGCGCCGCCTTGTGGCGGCGGCGGCTGCGTATCTGTTCTGCCTGGATGGTCATGGCGTGGAGATCATGGCAGGTGCAGGCTTACTCGTGGCTGAAGATATCGCGATCGGCCCAGCCAGCGATGTCCAGAAGAGCTCGTGTCGGCAGAAAGTCGAAACAGGCCTGGGCGATCTCGGAACGCTTTTCGCGTGCGAGGCGTTCCACAAGAATGGTATGGGCCCCGTGAAGATAGCGCACATCGGATGCGGCATACTCGAGTTGGGCATCACTCAGCACCGCCCCGCCCCAATCGCTGGACTGCTGCTGCTTGGAAAGCTCCTTGCCGAGCAGTTCGCGCACCAGATCTTTCAAGCCATGCCGGTCCGTGTAAGTCCGTACGAGCTTGGATGCGATCTTGGTGCAGAACACGGGCGTAGCCATCACACCCAAGTAATGATGGATCGCCGCCAGATCGAATCGGGCGAAATGATAGAGCTTGAGCCGGGTCGGATCGGAAAGGATCGCACAAAGATTCGGCGCGGCGTAATCGCTGCCCACCTTGAAACGCACCAAGTGTTCGTCACCTTGTCCGTCGGAAATCTGCACCACGCACAGCCGGTCGCGCGGCGTGATCAAACCCATCGTCTCGGTGTCGACAGCTACGATGCCCGGCGCCAGCAAATCAGCGGAAGGCAGGTCTTGTTCATGCAGATAAACGGCCATGTCCGCGTGCTTAGGCCGGTTCAGCGCGACCGGCAAGCCCAAGGGCTCTCCCCTTCAGCTGGGCACGCGAATTCGCTCCCAATGCGAAAAATGCGGCGCGGCGCACAATCGCGATTCCGTGTTGCAGCGTATTGTCCGTTGCAGCTCTCTACACCGTCCTCTAGAATTGGGCGGCGGTGCCGCATCAGCCCGCCGGAAAGGCACGTCTTTCCAACGCAGCATTTAACTCGGCAGACTAAGACAAGTTGTCGTAAAGCGCCAGAAAATGGCACTTGGGACCAAGCAATCAGGAACGTCTAAGACCATGATCACACCGGTTATTCTGTGCGGCGGCAATGGCACCCGTTTGTGGCCCCGTTCGCGCAAGGCAAAGCCCAAGCCGTTCTTGCCGCTGGTCGGTGATACGACCCTTTTCGAAGCTTCAGTGCTGCGCTGCAACATCGAAGCTGGCTTTTCACCGCCGATCGTGGTTACCGGCGCGCAACATCTCGATCATGTGGTCGACCAGTTGCCTGATCCGGCCGCCAGCCAGATCATCGTGGAACCGGAAGGCAAGAACACCGCAGCGGCCATCGCGCTCGCTGCGCTGCGCCTGCCGGGCGATGCGATCATGCTGGTCTGCCCAAGCGATCACCATATCGGCGATTGCGATGCCTTTCAGGCTTCGGCCAAGGCTGCGGCCAAGCTGGCCGCCGACGACTGGCTGGTATCCTTCGGCATTGCCGCCACCACCCCGGAAACGGGTTTTGGCTATCTCAAGCAAGGCGATCCGATCGAAGGCAGCGGCGGCCGCAAGGTGGAACGCTTTGTCGAAAAGCCGGATCTTGAACGCGCTCAAGCCTTCCTCGCGGATGGTGGTTATGCTTGGAACGGTGGCATCTTTGCCTTCCGCGCCGGCCATTTCCTCGACGAACTCGACAAGCACCGCCCCGATATTGCCGGTGCGGTGCGCGCGGCGGTGGACAAGGGCCGTGCCGACGGCAACGCCTTCCATCCTGATCCGGCCGAGTTTGCCAAGATCGCGGGCGAATCGGTGGACTATGCCGTGATGGAAAAGACCGACCGCGCCGCCATGGTGCCGGCAACGATGGCCTGGTCCGATATCGGCAACTGGCAGGCACTGCACGAAGCGCTCGACAAGGACGACGTGGGCAATGCCACCAAGGGCCGGGTCGAATTGAAGAACTGCAGCAATGTGCTGGTTCACACCGATGGCCCGCGCGTGTCGGTGGTCGGTGCCAGCAATCTCATCGTAGTCGTCGATGGCGACGAAATCCTGGTGTGCACGCCCGAAGGCGCGCAACTTGTCGGCAAACTGCAAGGGGCCGCCAACCAATGAGCAAGCTACCGATCCGCGAAGTTGAAAAGCCCTGGGGCAAGGATGTTCTTCCCGCCCCGTTCTCCGCGCCCGAAGGCAAGCGCATCGGCGAGATATGGTTCGAACCGCCGGCCGATGTTCCCAGCCTGCTGGTGAAGTACATCTTCACCAGCGAGAAGCTTTCGGTCCAGGTTCACCCGAGCGATGCGCAAGCGGCAGCTGCGGGCGAAAAGGACCGGGGCAAGGAAGAATGCTGGCTGGTCATCGCTGCTGAACCCGGGGCCACACTGGGCGTCGGCTTCAAGGACCATGTCGACCATGACACCATGCGTGCGTCAGCGCTCGATGGCAGCATCGAGGACATGCTGGTGTGGCATCCGGTCAAGCCGGGCGATTTCTTTTATATCCCGGCCAACACGGTGCACGCGATTGGCGCCGGCGTGAGCGTGATCGAGATCCAGCAGAACAGCGACATTACCTATCGCCTCTATGACTATGGCCGCCCGCGCGAATTGCATCTCGATGCCGGCATCGCTGTGTCGCGTGGCGAACCGCTCGATCCCGCGCTGCACCGGCACATTCCCGATACCGGCACTGTGGAACTAGCGCATGGCGCCTATTTCACCGCGCACCGGCTGCAGGGCGTACCCGACGCAGCGCTGCGTGCCGAATATGCCGGCCCATTGCTGGTCATCCCGCGCAGCGGCAGCGTCACGCTGGGCGACGACGTGCTGAACCCAGGCGACTGCGCTTCGGCAGCAAGCATCGATGCACTGACGTTCGATCCCCAGGGCCAGGCCATCATCGTGCGTCCCGCCACCTGATTGAAGATAGCGCGCATCGCCTTGTCCGTGATAGGCCCGGGGCATGAGCGCTTCTTCGGTTCCTGAAAGCTGGGCTGCTGCCCTTGATCCTGTCCTGGCCAGCCGCCCCTTACGGGCCCTCGGCGGTTTCCTGAAAGCAGAGGAAGCCGCAGGCAAGACAATCTATCCGCCACGAGGCGAACGGCTGGCTGCCCTGGAGTTGACGCCGCTTCCGGCCGTGAAAGTGGTGATCCTGGGGCAGGATCCTTACCATGGCCCGGGCCAGGCGATGGGGCTGGCCTTCTCGGTGCAGCGCGGGCTGAAAGTGCCGCCCAGCCTGGTCAACATCTACAAGGAACTGGAAAGCGATCTGGGCCTGCCGCGGCCGGCCCATGGCAATCTCACTCACTGGGCCCGGCAGGGTGTTCTACTGCTCAACAACGCATTGACGGTGGAGGCAGGCCAAGCCGGATCGCACCAGGGCAAGGGGTGGGAAGAATTCACCGATGCGGCGGTTGCCGCCGTGGCAGCGCGGCCTGATCCCATCGTGTTCCTGCTGTGGGGCAGCCACGCCCAGAAAAAGGCCGCGCGCGTGCCCGGCCTCGCCTCTGGTGCGCATCTCGTGCTCAAGGCGCCGCATCCCAGCCCGCTGTCGGCCCATGCCGGATTCTTCGGCTGCCGCCATTTCAGCAAGACCAACGCCTTCCTGGAGAGCCACGGACAGGCGCCGATCGACTGGCGGGTCGATCCATGAATGCCCCGACCGGCGCCGATTCGGTTGGGCCCAACTGGTCGCTGCCGGCAATGCGGCAGGCCCAGGCCCTGGCCTGGACCGCCGTGGAGCAGATTGCCGCAGCCATGCACCCCGGCCTGCGCGAAAGCGAGGCAAGAGCGATCGGCCAAGCCGTTCTTGGCGAACTGGGCATGGGCGAGGCCTGGCACCCGATGATGGTGCGTTTTGGTGCCAACACCTTGCGCGTCTTCAGCGACCGTGGCGGCGAAGACCTCGCACTTGGCCAGGACGACATCTTTTTCATCGACATCGGCCCCGTTCTCCTGGGCCATGAGGCCGATGTCGGCGCCAGCTATGCGGTGGGCGAAGACCCGGACATGCACGCCTGCGCCGCGGCCGCGCGCGACCTGTGGCACCGCGTGGCCGCCATCTGGAATCACGGCGCGATCCGCGGCACCGCGCTCTATGCACGGGCAGCGGAAGAAGCGGCGGCCATGGGGTGGCAGCTCAACCTCGATGTGCGCGGCCATCGCGTGGCCGATTACCCCCACCCCTCCCGCCAGGCGGGTAAGCTCGGCGATCTTGACAGCCTGCCCACCGCTGGCCTGTGGATCCTGGAAATCCAGATCCGCCACTCCACCCGGGCGTTCGGGGCGTTCTACGAAGACCTGTTGATCTAAAGGGCTCAACCCAGGCCGCGCACCAGGGCATCGAGCCCGGTCGTGAACGCAGCGGGAAAATCCATCATCGCGTGCAGATGATCGCGCATCGGACCATTGGCTTCGAAGGTCGCCCAGCCCAGCGTGAACGAAATCACCGCAGCCTGATAGGCCAGGGCCTGCTCCTGCGTGAGGCCCAGCGCCACCACTGGGGCGGCGATGCGGCGGGCCTGCTCCTCAACAGATCCATGCGCTACCGGATGCGCCCCGGCGCACAGGTGCACGCCATCGCGATGCGCCGCCAGGCTGCCGCGCAGTGCAGCCCCGAAAGCGCCTAGCCAGGCGCGCCAGTCTCCCTGCACATCGCCGACGCCGGCATAGGCGGCGGCATAGATCGCGCCCGCCATCAGCCCGAGCAGTTCGCCCTTGTCTCGCACATGCCAATAGAGCGCGGGCGCCTGAACGCCCAGTCGCGCCGCCAATCGCCGCATGCTCAGCCGATCCAGCCCCTCGTCCTCCAGGAGGACAAACGCCGTCGCCACGAGGTGGGCACGATCGAGGCTGCCTTGTGCTGGGGTCTTCATGCTTGCCGGGTTGACTCCTTAACACTGTTAAGTCAACCAAGATCAGACAGCAGAATCAAGGGGAGAGAGCCATGCCTTATGTGCGCAACGCCTGGTATGTCGCAGCGTGGAGCCAGGATATCGGCGTGCAGGTTCCGCAGGCCCTGACCATTCTGGACGAGCGGATCGTGCTGTGGCGCGATGCGACGGGGCAGCTCTTCGCCTTGGAGGACCGCTGCGTGCACCGTATGGCGCCGCTATCCCTCGGGCGCTGCGAAGGCGCCAATCTGCGCTGCATGTATCACGGCCTGCTGTTCAACGGCGCAGGGCAGGTCATCGCCATACCGGGCCAGGACGCGATACCGGCCCAGGCGCGGGTCAAGGCCTATCCCGTTGTCGAGCGCCATAGCTGGGTGTGGATCTGGCCAGGTGACCCGGTCCAGGCAGATCACACCTTGATTCCGCCGGCGGTCGGCCTCGATCATCCCGACTATGTGCTGGGCCATGGACAGTTGGACTATGCCGCGCCGGCCCGGCTCATCAACGACAATCTGCTCGATTTCAGCCACTTGTCGTTCGTGCATACGCAAAGTTTCGGCTCCGGACCCGAATTTGCCAACTCGCCTGCGCGCATTACCCCGATATCGCGCGGCGTACGCTACGAGCGCTGGATCGAAAACTCGTTGGGATCATCGGCGCGCAGTTCGGCAACGCCGATCGACAGCTACATGACCTATGATTTTCTGCTGCCGGGGGTGCTGCTGATGACCGGCGGAACCTTCCCACTGGGTACGGCAAAGGCCTGCGGCTACGGCCAACCCGACGATGCCCTGGCAACCGGCGGCATCACGTTCACCAGCCAGGCCGTGACACCGATGACCGAGACCACCGCCCGCTATTTCTTTTCCTGGGGTCCCCATCGCCGCTTTGGCGATGAAGCCTTGCGCGATCGGCTGATGGAAATGGCTGGCCAAGCCTTTGCCGAAGACAAGACCATGATCGAGGCGCAGCACCGGGTCATCGCGCAAACCGCGCATCCCCGGGTCATGCCCACCGTGCATGATCGCGGCATCACCTTGTTCAACCGCCTGGTCGAAAAGATGGCTGCCGCCGAACAAGCGGCTATCGCATAAGCAAAGGGCGCCCGTTGCGGGCGCCCTTCCTTTGGTTCGATGCTGCTGCGGCCGTTCAGCGCGGCAGCTCGGTCACGCCCATCAGCGCTTCGTCCACGGCGCGGGCGCACTGGCGACCTTCGCGGATCGCCCAGACCACCAGGCTCTGGCCACGGCGCATGTCGCCGCAAGCGAAGATGCCGTCCACGCTGGTCTTGTAATCGACCGTGTTGCCCTTGACGTTGCCGCGCGGATCAAGTTCCACGCCAGCCTGTTCGAGGAGGCCCTGCTTGCGCGGGCCGACAAAGCCCATGGCGAGCAGGATGAGATCGGCCTTGATCACGAATTCGCTGCCCGGCACTTCCTGCATCTTGCCGTCGACCCATTCGACGCGCACGCATTCCAGGCCGGTCACGTCATTCTGGCCCACCACGCGCTTGGTCAGCACGGCGAATTCGCGGGTCACGCCTTCTTCGTGGCTGGACGAGGTGCGCAGCTTGAGCGGCCAGTTCGGCCAGGTCAGCGCCTTGTCTTCCTTTTCGGGCGGACGCGGCATGATTTCGAGCTGGGTCACCGAGAGGGCGCCCTGGCGGTTCGACGTGCCAACGCAGTCAGAGCCGGTGTCACCGCCGCCGATCACCACAACGTGCTTGCCCGTGGCAGTGAGCGAACCACGCGGCGCGGCGCGGATTTCATCGTCACCGGCCACGCGCTTGTTCTGCTGCGTCAGGAATTCCATGGCAAAGCGCACGCCCGGCAGTTCGAAGCCGGGGATGCCGATCGGCCGGGGATCTTCGGCGCCACCAGACAGCACCACGGCATCGAAGTTTTCCTTGAGCGAGTCGACCGACACGGTCACGCCCACTTCCACCGAGGTGCGGAAATCCACGCCTTCGGCCATCATCTGTACGAGACGACGGTTGATCAGGTGCTTTTCCATCTTGAAGTCGGGAATGCCGTAGCGAAGCAGGCCGCCAACGCGATCCGACTTTTCGAACACGGTCACCGAATGGCCAGCGCGCGCCAACTGCTGCGCGGCGGCCATGCCGGCCGGGCCCGAGCCGACCACTGCCACCGACTTGCCGGTCTTCTTCGCCGGCACCTGCGGCTCGATCCAGCCTTCCTTCCAGCCCTTGTCGACGATGGCGCATTCGATCGACTTGATGGTGACCGGCTGGTCGACAATGTTGAGCGTGCAGGCGGCCTCGCACGGGGCGGGGCAGACGCGGCCGGTAAATTCGGGGAAATTGTTGGTCGAGTGCAGGTTGTCCAGCGCCTCGCGCCAGTCGCTTTCGTAGACCAGGTGGTTCCAGTCCGGGATCTGGTTGTTCACCGGACAGCCGTTGTGACAATAGGGAATGCCGCAGTTCATGCAGCGCGAGGCCTGGCCCTTGAGCGAGGCTTCGTCATGGGGAACGATGAACTCGCGATAGTGCTTGAGGCGCTCGGCCGGGGCGTCATAGCCCCGGTCCTTGCGATCGAGTTCGAGAAAGCCGGTTGCCTTACCCATTGTATTCTATTCCTTATTCCGCAGCGACCGACGCGGCTTCAAGGCGTTCAGCCTCAAGCTGGCGGAGCGCACGCGCATAGTCGCGCGGCATGACCTTGACGAAACGCACCACTTCCTGATCCCAGTTGTCGAGGATCGCGCGGGCCCGCTTGGACCCGGTATGAAGCAGGTGGCGCTCGATCAGCACGCGCAGACGATCGGCATCATGGCGCAGCATGTCACCCATGCCGAAGTCGTTGACGTCCACTCCACGCTGTTGCGGGCGGCCGGCACCGTCGTCTTCGTCGCGGTCAGCCGAAACCGGCAGCACGTCGACCATGGCACCGTTGACGAGCGAGGCAAAGTTACCGTCCATGTCATAGACATAGGCCACGCCGCCAGACATCCCGGCGGCAAAGTTGCGGCCGGTCTTGCCCAGCACGACGACGACGCCCCCGGTCATGTATTCGCAGCCATGGTCGCCTGTGCCTTCGACCACCGCGAGGGCGCCCGAATTGCGCACGGCAAAGCGTTCGCCGCCCACGCCGTTGAAGAACGCTTCCCCGGCAATCGCACCATAGAGCACGGTGTTGCCGACGATGATGTTCTCGGCTGCCTCGCGGTCGACATGCGCCGGCTGGCGCACGATCACCCGGCCACCCGACAGGCCCTTGCCGACATAGTCGTTGGCATCACCGACCAGATCGAGCGTGACACCATGGGCGAGGAATGCGGCGAACGACTGGCCCGCCACGCCCTTGAACGCGATGTTGATCGTGTTGTCGGGCAGGCCGGCGTGGCCATAGCGCCGCGCCACTTCGCCCGAGAGCATCGCGCCCACGGTGCGGTTGACGTTAATCACCGGGCGTTCGATGCGCACCGCCTCGCCCGCTTCCAGCGCCGGTGCGGCCGCCGCGATCAGATCGTTGTCGAGCGCGGCATCAAGGCCGTGATCCTGATGACCGGTCCAGTTGAGGCTGGTCCCTGCCACCGGCTCCACCTTGTGCAGCAGGCGCGTGAGATCGACGCCCTGGGCCTTCCAGTTGGCGACGACCTTGCGGGTATCGAGCCGGTCAACCCGGCCGACCATCTCGGCAATGGTGCGGAAGCCCATCTCGGCCATGATCGCGCGCAGCTCTTCGGCAACGAAGAAGAAGTAGTTGATCACGTGCTCGGGCTGGCCGGTGAAGCGCGCGCGCAGCACCGGGTCCTGCGTGGCCACGCCCACCGGGCAGGTGTTGAGGTGGCACTTGCGCATCATGATGCACCCGGCCGCGATCAGCGGCGCGGTGGCAAAGCCGAACTCGTCGGCGCCGAGCAACGCGGCGATCGCCACGTCGCGGCCCGTGCGCAGGCCGCCATCGGCCTGCACGCAGATGCGGCTGCGCAGGTTGTTGAGCAGCAGGGTCTGCTGGGTTTCCGCCAGGCCGATTTCCCACGGGCTGCCGGCATGCGTCAGCGAGGTCAGCGGCGAAGCGCCGGTCCCGCCTTCATAGCCCGAGATCGTGACATGGTCGGCACGCGCCTTGGACACGCCCGCAGCCACGGTGCCCACGCCCACTTCCGACACCAGCTTTACCGAGACGCGCGCCTTGGTGTTCACGTTCTTGAGATCGTGAATCAGCTGGGCAAGGTCTTCGATCGAATAGATGTCGTGGTGCGGCGGCGGCGAGATCAGGCCAACACCCGGCGTCGAGTGGCGGGTCTTGCCGATCACCTTGTCGACCTTGTCACCCGGCAGCTGGCCACCTTCACCGGGCTTGGCGCCCTGGGCCATCTTGATCTGGATGTCGTCGGCATTGACGAGGTATTCTGCGGTGACGCCAAAGCGGCCCGAAGCGACCTGCTTGATCGCCGAGCGCATCGAATCGCCGTTGGCCAGTGGCTTGAAGCGATCGGGTTCTTCCCCGCCCTCACCCGTGTTTGACTTGCCGCCGATGCGGTTCATCGCGATCGCCAGCGTGGTATGCGCCTCGCGGCTGATCGAGCCGAAGCTCATCGCGCCAGTGGCAAAGCGCTTGACGATCTCGCTGGCCGGCTCGACCTCATCGAGGCTGAGCGGCTTGTCGGCCGGCTTGAGCTCCATCAGGCCACGGATGGTGAGCATCCGTTCCGACTGGTCGTTGATCGTCTGGGCAAATTCCTTGTACTTTTCAGGAATGTTGCCGCGCACGGCGTGCTGCAGGCTGGCGATGTTGCCGGCCGTCCAGGCATGCTCTTCGCCGCGCAGGCGCAGCTGGTACATGCCGCCCACGTCGAGCATCTTCTTGTAGATCGGGTTGTCGCCATAGGCCGTGGCATGGCGGCGCACGGTTTCCTCGGCCACTTCCTTGAGACCGACGCCCTCGATCGAGGTGGCGGTGCCAGTGAAGTACTGGTCGATGAAGCCCGACGATAGGCCGACGGCGTCGAAGATCTGCGCGCCGCAATAGGACTGGTAGGTCGAGATGCCCATCTTGGACATGACCTTGAGGATGCCCTTGCCGATCGCCTTGATGTAGTTCTTCTGAACATCATAGGGCGTGAGCGGCAGGCCCTTGTCGACGCGGATCGCCTCGAGCGTTTCGAACGCCAGATAAGGGTTCACCGCCTCGGCGCCATAGCCGGCGAGCACGCAGAAGTGATGCACTTCGCGCGCTTCGCCGGTTTCCACGACCAGCCCGGTCTGCATGCGCAGGCCCTGGCGCACCAGGTGATGGTGCACGGCGGCGGTCGCAAGCAGGGCCGGCATGGCGATGCGATCAGCGCCTTGCGCGCGGTCCGACAGGATCAGGATGTTCTTGTCGGCCAGCACCGCTTCGGTCGCCGCCCAGCACATTTCCTTGATCGCCATGGCCAGGCCATCGGCGCCCGAGGCCGCGTCCCAGGTGGTGTCGATCGTGGCGGTGCGGAACGCGCCATCGAGCGCGGCTTCGACCGAGCGGATCTTGGCCACGTCCTCGTTGGTGAGGATCGGCTGATCCACTTCCAGGCGCTTGTGGCTGCCGGCATCGTGGCCGAGCAGATTGGGGCGCGGGCCGATCATCGAGACGAGGCTCATCACCAGCTCCTCGCGGATCGGGTCGATCGGCGGGTTGGTGACCTGGGCGAAGTTCTGCTTGAAATAGTCGTAAAGCAGGCGCGAGCGCTTGGACAGCACGGCAATCGGCGTGTCGGTGCCCATCGAACCGATCGGGTCTTCGCCCACGGCCGCCATAGGCTCCAGGAACTTGGTGACGTCTTCCTGGGTGTAGCCAAAGGCCTGCTGGCGATCGAGCAGGCTGTCGGTCGACGCGGGCAGCGCCACCACTTCCGGCTCGACCACTTCGAGTTCGTTGAGCTTGTACTGGGCCGCGCCCAGCCATTCCTCGTAGGGCTCGGCGGCAGACAGCTCGGCCTTGAGCTCGTCGTCCTCGACGATGCGGCCCTGCTCCAGATCGATCAGCAGCATGCGGCCGGGCTGGAGGCGCCACTTGCGCACGATATCTTCCTCGCGGAACGGCAGCACGCCGCTTTCCGAGGCCATGCAGACGAGATCGTCACGCGTGATCGAGAAGCGCGCGGGACGCAGGCCATTGCGATCGAGCGTGGCACCGATCTGGCGACCGTCGGTGAAAGCCACCGCCGCCGGGCCGTCCCACGGCTCCATCAGCGCAGCGTGGTATTCATAGAACGCGCGGCGCTTGGCATCCATCAGCGCATTGCCGGCCCAGGCTTCGGGCATCAGCATCATCATCGCATGGGCTATGCCATAGCCACCCGCGACCAGCAGCTCGAGCGCGTTGTCGAGGCTGGCGGTGTCGGACTGGCCATGCGGGATCAGCGGCCACATCTTGTCGAGATCCGGGCCGAGCAGCTCGGATTCCATGGTGCGGCGGCGGGCGTTCATCCAGTTGACGTTGCCGCGCACGGTGTTGATTTCACCGTTGTGCGCCACGAAGCGGAACGGATGCGCCAGCTTCCAGCTGGGGAAGGTGTTGGTGGAAAAGCGCTGGTGCACCAGGCCGAGTGCCGAAACGCAGTCCGGGTTGCGCAGATCGTCATAGAACGAGCCGACCTGGCCAGCGAGCAGCAGCCCCTTGTACACGATCGTACGCGAGGAGAAGCTGGGCATGTACAGCTCGGTCACGCCGGGCAGGCCATGCTTTTCGGCCATGGCCGCCAGCGGGTTCTGCGTCTGCTTGCGGATCGCCAGCAGCTTGCGTTCGAACGCGTCCTGGTCAGCGCAGTTTTCGCCGCGCTTGATGAAGCACTGGCGGATCACCGGCATCGAGGCGATCACGGTCTTGCCCAGGCCATCGAGCGTGGTCGGCACATCGCGCCAGCCGATCAGTTCCTGGCCTTCCTTGGCGATGAACTTCTCGAACTTTTCGATCACGAACGTGCGCGCGGCTTCATCCTGCGGCAGGAAGCACATCGCCACGGCATAGTCGCCCGGCTGCGGCAGTTCCTTGCCTTCGCCAGCCGCCCACTTGCGGAACAGCTGGTCGGGCAGCTGGATCAGCAGGCCGGCGCCATCGCCCAGCAGCGGATCGGCGCCCACGGCACCGCGGTGGTCGAGATTGCGGAGAATCTCCAGGGCTTGGCCAATAATCGCGTGGCTTTTGACGCCTTTGATGTGGGCAATAAAGCCCATGCCACATGCGTCATGCTCGTTACGCGGATCATACAGGCCCTGAACCGGCGGAAATCCCATCGCGTTGATCGTCCCTACACCCAAAAAAGACAGCTCGCACGAATCACGACGCCGGAATGCGTCAAAAATTGCGCGAGAGTCCCCCATGACTGTTGGAAAGTTATTTTGCAACCGGTCAGGACCACCCAAACGGGAAACCGTGCCGGGAAATACGGATGCGATGCCGAAATGTCGCAGCGCAGCAGGGCGATGCGATCACAGCATCAGCGTTGGGCAGTCATCCGTTGCAGCGTGGCGAGGGCATCGCGCAGGGCCTGTTCGGTGCTGGCGGCATCGCGCGGGGCATCCTCGGCCTCGTCCTCAACCGCTTGAAAACGGGTGGGAACGGCAGCCAGATAGGGCCGCTCGAACGGCGCCGGAGCAGCGCTCGCCACCTCATCACCGTCCGGACGCTGGGCGCGGCCCTGGCCGGGGAAGATCACAACCGGCTGCGGCGATGCAGCACCGCGGCCAGAGAGGAAATGGCGCGCCGGATCGCTCCGCCGGACGGCCGCGGCCATGTCGAGCAGCAAGGAATAGCGTTCTTCGCGCACCGCGCCTTCGGGCTGGCCCCGGTCGGTGCTGTCAGCATCTGCCGCACCGAGGCGCGACGGGCGCGGCATGGCGCGCACGTCGCGGCCGTCCAGCCCGGCCAGATCGTCGGCGACGCTGTCGAGCGCGCGGCGGTGGTCGGCAATCGCCAGCGCCAGCCGCTCGACCAGTTGCACCAGCCCCAGACCATCGAGATCGGCCTGGGCGACCGGCGAAGGCCCATTTTCCCCCATCGCGTCACGCGCCTTGGCAAAGAGCGACGGCGTCAGCGCGGGCGATGCCATCGCCACCGGGGCGGGATCGTGCGCTGCAACGTCCGCTTCTTTCACGACGTCCGGTTCGGCCTGCACTTCGGCTTCGGCTTCAGCTGCGGCTGCCGTTTT
>NZ_KE148404.1:17223-17567 GCF_000410615.1 Novosphingobium sp. B-7
CGGGCTACCGTCAGGAACGAGGGCGGCACGAACAGGTCGGCCGGTTCTTCCTCGTTCTCGTAGATCGCAAAGGGATCGAAGGCCGCCGGGGCCAGGTCGGCCGACAGCGCATCATCGGCCACCAGGGGGCGCAGGCGCGGCAGCGTGCTGGCGGGCTCATCGATCAGGATCGCGGTTTCGGATTCATCGATCATGTCCGCGCTAACCACCAGGGGGCGGCGCGGCGGGGCGTCGGGATGGGCATCGCGCGCACGCACCCGGGGCGCAACCGGCGCTTCATCCTGCACTTCGGCCCAGGTGGCGGGATCGATCGCTGCGCGGTGGCGGGCGCCCAGGCGCAGGCC
>NZ_APCQ01000784.1:0-25317 GCF_000410615.1 Novosphingobium sp. B-7
TCAGGCCAACCGCGCCTTTGCCGCCGTCTCTCCGCAGCGGCGCGGCATCGATGGCGCGCGGCTGATGGCGCTGCAAGGGCTCGATCCCTTTGCCGCGGCCGCCGGCACCCCGGCCGACCAGCTCAACAGCGATCCGGGCTTTCTCTATGCCCGCGCGCGCGAATTGCGCAAACAGGGCCAGGGCATTGCCGCGCAGGCGCTGCTCGCCAACCGCCCGCTGCTGCGCGCCCGCCCGCTGCTGCGTGGCAAGTGGATCGATGAACTGCTCGCCAATGCGCAAGGCGCGGCATCGATGGGCGATGCACGCAGCGCCGTGGCCATTGCCCGCGGCGTGGACGATGCCTTTGCCCCTGGCGAAGATATCAGCCAGATGCCGTACGATCTGCGCGATGACTACACCTCGCTGGTGTGGCTGGGCGGCACGCAATCGCTGTGGCGCCTGGGCGATGGCGCCGGCGCGGCTCCGCTGTTCTGGCGCTATGGCAACGCGGCGCAAACCCCCGGCACCAAGGCCAAGGGCTATTACTGGGCCGGCCGCGCCGCCACGCAGGCCGGGCTGACCGGCGATGCGCAGCGCTATTTCGCCATGGCCGCGCGCTATGCCGATCAGTTCTATGGCCTGCTTGCGCTGGAACGGCTGGGCCAGCCGGTGCCCAACTTTGCCTATGATTCGCGCGCCATGCCCACGGCAGAGGAGCACGCCCGCTTCAACGCCAGCCCGCTCACGCTCGCCGTGCGCGAAGTGGCGCGCAGCGGGCAATGGCGCACCACCGTGCGCTTTTTCAAGGAAATCGCCGCCCAGCAGCAGACCGAAGGCCAGCACATGCTGGTGGCCGAACTGGCGCGCGAGCTGGGCCGACGCGATCTGGGCGTGATCGTTGGCCAGGCGGCAGGCGCGCGCGGTTATCTCGATTTCCAGCACATCGCCTTTCCGCTGATCCCGGTGCCGCCGGGGACCGAGCAATCCTGGACGATGATCCACGCCATCACCCGGCAGGAAAGCCAGTTTGCCCAGAACGCGATGAGCCACGCGGGCGCGCGCGGGCTGATGCAGTTGATGCCGTCGACCGCCAACGAGCAGGCGGGCAAGCTGGGCCTCGCTTATTCCGCGCAGTCGCTGACCGATGACGCCGGGTTCAACCTGATGCTGGGCAGCGCCTTTTTCGGCCGGCTGATGGATATCTATGGCGGCTCCACCCCGCTGGCCGTGGCCGCCTACAATGCCGGGCCGGGCAACGTGAACAAGTGGCTGCGCGCCAATGGCGATCCGCGCACCGGCGCGGTGGAATGGGTGGACTGGATCGAGCGCATTCCCCTGTCGGAAACCCGCAACTATGTGCAGCGCGTGCTGGAAAACGCCGTGGTCTATGACGCGATGAATCCCGACAAGGCCGAATGGCACGGGCCCAATCCGATGAGCCACATCCTGGGCAAGCCGACGCCGGGTTGAGGTTGCTTGTGGCGGTCACCACCCGCTAAAGGCGGGAGTGATGAAACCCGATGGCAACCCGATCACGCCGGCCGGCCTGGCTGCCCTGCGCGCGCGCTATGACCACCTGCTCGGCACGGAGCGGCCGGCGATCGTCGAGATCGTCAGTTGGGCCGCCGGCAATGGCGATCGGTCGGAAAACGGTGACTATCTCTATGGCCGCAAGCGCATGCGCGAGATCGACCGCGAACTGGCCTGGCTCGCCCGGCGGATGAAGGCGGCGCGCGTGGTCGATCCGGCGCGGCAGGACGACCAGAGCCGCGTGCTGTTCGGCGCGACCGTGGAACTGGCCGACGAAGACGACAACCGCCGCACGCTGACCCTGGTGGGCGATGATGAGCAGGACGCGTCCAAGGGCCTGATCGGCTGGAGCGCGCCGATCGCGCGGGCGCTGCGCGGGGCACGGGTGGGCGATCTGCGCGTGGTGCGGCTACCGGGTGGGGAAAAGGAATGGGAAATCATGGGTATCAGCTATCCGGTGCCGGCATGAGCGACAGCGCGCCCCTTCCACACGCCTTGCCCGGCCGCTTTTTCGTGCTGCGCCATGGCGAAACCGTGTTCAACGCCGCGCGCCGCCTGCAATCCAATGCGATGCATACCCCGCTGACGCGCCAGGGGTTTGAGCAGGCGGTAATGATGGGCCAGGCCCTGCGCGGTGCGCTAGGGGAGCGGCCCGCAGTGCGGCTGCACATTTCCGATACCGGCCGCGCCCTGCAGACCGCCTCGCTGATTGCCGAGGAACTGGGGATCGACTGGTTCGCCGCCAACCGCACGCCCGACCTGTTCGAGATCGACATGGGATCGTGGATCGGGCGCGGCTATGACGATGTGGAGGCCGAACACGGGCCGATCACGCTGGCCGATCACCTGCTACGCCCGGCGCCCGATGGCGAGGATTACCCGGCGATCGCCGCGCGGCTGCAACGCTGGATCGATGCCGTGGGCATCTCCGAGGAAACCCACATCGTGGTGATGCACGGCATTTCCAGCCGGGTGCTGCGTGGCCTGCTGGCCGGGTTGCCACCCCATCCCGATCATGGCGCGCCGATTGCGCCCTCTTTGGTGCAGGGTTCGATCGCGCTGATCGAGAACGGCCGCGAAGAGGTGTTCTTCGGCTCGTCCCGCGGCACGGAGCACGCCTGATGGCGCAGGTGATCAATCTGCGCCAGGCGCGCAAGGCCCGCGACCGCCAGGCCGCACAAGCGCAGGCTGCCGCCAACCGGGCGCGGTTTGGGCGCACCAAGGCGGAAAAGGCCGCTGATCTGGCGCGCGAGGAACAGGCCCGCCGCCAGCTCGATGGGCACCGCCTGGATCATGACGGCAAGGAACAAGGGCAAGACTGATGCGCACCACCTATGAAAGCGCCACCGTGCGGCTCTATCACCTGTCCGATGGCCCGGAAGGCGGCGCGGCGCAAACGCTGTTCTATGGCCCGCTCGACCAGGCCATGGCCCTGGCCGCGCAGCAGAGCGAGGATATCCAGGCCGACCTGTTCATCGCCACCGACAACGATGTGATCGCATGGCTCGACCTGGCCGAAGGCTGAGCGCCGCGCTCTTTGCTGCCGGCCTGGCTCTTGCGGGAGCCGGGCCTGCCGATGCGCGGGACTCGCTGGGCGTGTGGGAGGATTGGGGGGCATTTCGCGATTCCGCCGTACCGCGCTGCTATGCCATCGCCATGCCGCAACCCAGCAGCCGCCCGCGCGACGTGGTGCCCTATATGACGATCGGCACCTGGCCGCGCCGCAATGTGCGTGGCGAGGTGCATTGGCGGCTGTCGCGCCGCATTGCGCCGAACAGCAAGGTTACCGTGTCGGTGGACGGCGAAACCTTTGTGTTGATGGCCAGCGATGCGGTGGCCTGGGCGCAGGACCGCCGCATGGATGCCGCCGTGGTGGCGCGGCTGCGATCGGCGGGAACATTGACGGTCAGCGGCAAGGCCCGCGATGGCCGCACGTTCCGCGACAGCTATCGCCTGGGCGGCGCGGCTTCGGCGATGGACGCCGCCACCGTGGGTTGCGCGGGGCAATAAAGAAACGGGCCGGGGTTTCCCCCGGCCCGCCCTTGCAACAACGGTTCGGCTACGATCAGAAGCGCAGGCCGTAGGTGGCGACGATCTGGTGGCGATCGGTGTCCACGTCGAAACGGTCGCTGGTGTTGCCGTTGAAGTTGAAATTGGCGCGGCTGTAGTTCGAATAGCGATATTCGATCTTGCCGAAGGTCTTGGGGCTGAACGCATATTCCAGACCGCCGCCGACGCGATAGCCATCGGTGGTGATGCGGTAGTCTTCCGAGGTCTGGCCGTCGGTGCCCTGCAGCTTGTAGTGCATGTTGGTGTAGCCGCCCTTCACGAACAGCAGCGCCTTGGGCGAAACGGCATAACCGACGCGCGCACCGACATAGAGGTCACGCCCGGCGCTCACGCGGCCCAGGTTGAACGTGTTGGGCTCGAACGTGTTGGACCACTTGGCCGTGCTGCCGGTCGCTTCACCTTCGACACCAACAACCAGATTGGTTCCCACCGGCACGTCAAAGCCGATTTCACCACCATAGAGCAGGCCATTGATCGACTGCTTCTGGTTACGCGTGTTGTCGTTGTCCACCGAGCTGCCCGAGCGGCTCAGGTCATAGCCCAGAACGGCGCCGACACGCGGGCCGGAGAACGTACGGTTCGGAGCGTCGGGGGTGCCGGCGTCCTGCGCGAAGGCCGGAACGGAAACGGCGAGCGCCGAAACGGCGACAACGCTGGCGAGAATGGTCTTCATAATGGTTCAACTCCATTCGAACTGTTCTTTTTCTGTCGGCTGGCTGCCTGGCCTCTTGTGAGAGGTTCCAGATTGGCAACCTTGCTGCGACCCGACAGACCTGCAACGAACGGAGGGAGAGGCGATCCGGTTTCATGAACGTAGCACAACAAGAAATCTGTGACATTTGCGCCACAGCCATTCGCGGGCTAGAACGCGGCATGGCCACCCCCCTTTCCCCCGCTGTCAGCGCTGCCGCAGCCCAAGCCGCTGCCGCCGAATTTGCCGCTAATGGCCATGTCCGCGTGGAGCCGGCCCTGCCGGCGGCGGGGGCCGACGCCCTGCATCGCTGGCTGGATGGCGAGGCGCCGTTCTCGCGCGTGCTCAACCAAGGGGACAAAGTGTGGGATCTCGATCCCGCCCAGCGCGCCGCGCTCGATCCGCAGGCGCAGGTCGCGCTGCTCGACGCGGTGCACGGCCAGGCGCGCGACGGGTTCCAGTTCCTGTTCGATTCCCTGCGCGTGTCCGACGATGCCGCTGCGCGCACCGCGCGCAATTGGCCGGTGGACCGGCTGGTGTCGGCATTCAACACGCCGCCCTGGCTCGATCTGTTTCGCGCGCTGACCGGGGAACCGGCGATCTCCATGGTCGATGGCCAGGCCACGCGCTATCTGCCCGGCCATTTCCTCACCGGCCATGATGACAATGTCGCGGGAAAGAACCGCGTTGCCGCCTATGTCCTCAACCTGACGCCGCGCTGGCGGGTGGAATGGGGCGGGCTGCTGATGTTCCACGATGGCGCGGGTGACGTGCACCGCGCCCTGGCGCCACGGCACAATGCGCTGCACCTGTTCCGCGTGCCGCAAGCGCATTCGGTCTCGCTGGTGGCGCCCTTTGCCGGGGCACCGCGCCTGGCGATCACCGGGTGGTTGCGCCGCTAAACCGCAGGGTCACTCGCGCCCACTGGCGATTTTCCCATAAATGCGTATATGGCGGCGCATGAACGCCCCCACCTCGCTTCCCGTGTCCATGCCGATTCCCGGCCATGTCGATCCTGTGCCCGTGCCCCGCCCGGTTACCCCGCGCGAAGATGGCCGCACCGATCTGATCGGCCTGCCCCGCCCGCAGATTGCCGCGCTGTTCCAGGAAGCCGGCCTTGATGCCAAGGCGGCCAAGCTGCGCGCCAAGCAGGTGTTCCACTGGCTGTATCATCGCGGCGTGACCACGTTCGAGGCGATGACCGACATTGCCAAGACCATGCGCCCGTGGCTGGCCGAACGCTTTGTCATCGGCCGTCCCCAGGTGGTGGAAGCCCAGGTTTCCACCGATGGCACGCGCAAGTGGCTGCTGCGCACGGCCGATGGCCATGACTTTGAAATGGTGTTCATTCCCGACGCCGATCGCGGCACTTTGTGCGTATCGAGCCAGGTGGGCTGCACGCTCAATTGCCGGTTCTGCCACACCGGCACGATGAAGCTGGTGCGCAACCTGACGCCGGGCGAGATCGTTGGCCAAGTCATGCTGGCCCGCGATGCGCTGGGCGAATGGCCCAAGGGATCGATGGCGGGGCTGGACCTCACCGACGAGGTGGAAGAAGACGCCGACGAAGGCAGCTACACCGCCGACGGGCGACTGCTGACCAACATCGTGATGATGGGCATGGGCGAGCCGCTCTACAACTTCGACAACGTGCGCGATGCGCTCAAGCTCGTGATGGATGGCGATGGCCTGGCGCTGTCCAAGCGCCGCATCACGCTCTCCACCGCTGGCGTGGTGCCGATGATGGCCCGCGCGGGCGAGGAAATCGGCGTGAACCTGGCGGTTTCGCTCCACGCCGTGACCAAGGACGTGCGCGACGAGATCGTGCCGATCAACCGCAAGTTCGGCCTGGAAGAACTGCTCCAGGCCTGCGCCGATTACCCCGGCGCCAGCAACGCGCGGCGCATCACGTTTGAATATGTGATGCTCAAGGACCGCAACGACAGCGATGACGATGCACGCGAACTCGTGCGCCTGCTCAAGCAGTACAAGCTGCCGGCCAAGGTGAACCTGATCCCGTTCAACCCCTGGCCGGGTGCGCCCTATGAATGCTCCACCCCGGAACGGGTCAAGCGCTTTGCCGAGATCGTGTTCGAGGCCGGCATCTCCGCCCCGGTGCGCACCCCGCGCGGACGCGATATCGATGCGGCCTGTGGCCAGCTCAAGACCGCCGCCGAACGCCGCAGCCGCGCCGAGTTGGACCGCCTGGCTGCCGAGAAGCAGGCGGCTTTGGGCTGAGGCGCAGCGCAAGGTTTCACACCACCCCCAACCCCCTCCTGAAGAAGAGGGGGCTTTCTTTTACACTACTCCCCATCCTCTTTAGAGGAGGGGGTCGGGGGGGGGGGTGGTGCCGGGCCTAGCGCAGCACCCCGCCCTGGCTGACCATCTCCACAGCCCCGGCCACCCACACCGCGCCATCAGCATCGCGGGTCAAGACCACGCGGCCATTGGCGCCGGTGCAGCGGCCTTGCGCGGCAACATACTGGTCCTGCGCCAGCCCGGCGGCAAAGAGGTACTGCGCGGCGGCGGCATTGAGGCTGCCGGTCACGGGATCTTCCACGATCTTGCCCTGTGGATCGGCAAAAAATGCGCGCAGTTCGAAGTCGGCAGGATCGCCCTCTTCGCAAGGACCGATCAGGCCCACGTCGGTGGGCACCGGCGCCTCGGCCACTGGCCTCGCGGAAAGGACATCGGCCGCGCTGCGCAGGCGCAGCAGGCGCCAGCCGGGGCCGTTGCAGGCATGAATGGCATCGACCACGGCATCGGCTGAAACGCCGGCCACACGGATAGCCTCGGCCCGCTCGGCCGCATCGAGTGGCCCGCCGCGCAGCAGCGGCGGCGCGCGAAACGCCAAGGTTTCGTCTTCCATCCGCACCTCGACCAGGCCCACGCCGCATTCCTGCACCAGGCGGCCAGGCGTGCGCGGCACGCCACCGGCCATCAGCCAGGCCTTGGCTGTGCCCAGCGTGGGGTGCCCGGCAAAGGGCAGTTCGCCTGCCGGATAGAAAATGCGCACGCGATAATCGGCGCCGGGAACGCTGGGCGGCAGGAGAAACGTGGTTTCGGAAAAACCCAGCCAGCGGGTCAGCGCGAGCATGGCCGGCGTATCGAGCCCGTCACCGCCGCGCACCACGGCCAGCGGGTTTCCCGAAAGCGGGCCAGAGGCGAATACATCGACGAGATCAAGCAGCATGGCGCCATGCCTATCGGGCGGGCGCGTCAGGGGCAAGCGTCGGCCGGTCGCACACCAGGCGCGGTTCATCGCGGAACGCGCAACACAACGAGACGTTCATCGGGGGTTGTGGATCGGATCGCTCAAAACCGTGTTCACCGTCACGATATTCTCGGGACCCAATAAGCAGGGAACAGTAGCTATGAAGAAGACCATCCTTGCCGCCGTGATGGCGGCCATCGTTCTCCCCGCAGCGCCCGCCATGGCCGATCCGGGTCACGGCCGTGGCCATGGCTGGGGCCGTTACGACGATCGCGGCCGCTATCGCGAACCGCGCCCGATCGGTGCCAACGAGCGCATCTGGCGCGGCCGCGATGGCCGTTACTATTGCAAGCGCAGCAATGGCACGACTGGCCTGATCATCGGTGCGGCCGGCGGCGCCCTGGTGGGCCGCGCGATCGACACGCGTGGTGACCGCACCATGGGCACCCTGCTCGGCGCCGTGGGTGGTGGCCTGCTCGGCCGCGAAATCGATCGTGGCGGCGCGCGCTGCCGCTGATCTGCATTTCCTGAAAAATCAGGATAATCAATAAAAGGCGCGGTCCGCTTGCAGGCGGGCCGCGCTTGTGCATAGTGGCCGGACACGGGACGGGACCGTCGGAGCTTTTTGAACGATGTCCATGCTTATCCTGGGTCCGGTGCTCAAGCGCCTGATCCGCCACGGTACTTTGACGGTAATTGAAGCTGATGGCCGCAGCCGCGTTTTCGGCACCAAGGAACAAGGCTGGCCCGATCTTACGCTGCGCTTGATGGACAAGAAGGTGCCGGGTTTCCTGGCGCGCAACCCCAGCCTGGGCCTGGGCGAAGCATTCATGGATGATCGCGTTCGCATCGAAGGCGGCGATATCATGGATTTCATCAGCTTCGTGCGGGCCAACAACCCATGGGAGCGTGCCGGCGATATCGACAACCCCGGCCCGCTGCGCAAGCTGTGGCTCAACATCGTCGGCCGGGTCGACCGGGTCAACGCCCGCGCCGCCTCGCGCCGCAACGTGGCGCACCACTACGATCTTGATGATCGGCTCTACGATCTGTTTCTCGACCCGCTGCGCCAGTATTCCTGCGCCTATTGGGCCGATGGCGTCACCACGCTGGAAGAAGCGCAACACGCCAAGGTTGAGCATATCGCCGCCAAGCTGGCGCTGCGCCCGGGACACCGCGTGCTCGATATCGGCTGCGGCTGGGGCGGTCTTGCCATCCAGTTGCACAAGCTGACCGGCGCGAGCGTGCATGGCATCACCCTGTCCAAGGAACAGCTCGCCTATGCCAAGGGCTGGGCCGCGCGCGAAGGCGTGGACGGGCAGGTCACTTTCAGCCTGACCGACTATCGCGACGTGACCGACCACTATGATCGCATCGTCTCGGTGGGCATGTTCGAGCATGTCGGCGTGCCCAATTTCGGCGCCTATTTCCAGAAGTGCCACGATATCCTGGCCGAGGATGGCGTGATGCTGATGCACACGATCGGCCGCGTCGGCCCGCCCTCGGTCACCGATGACTTCACGCGCAAGTACATCTTCCCCGGCGGCTATATCCCGGCGATGAGCGAAACCGTTGCCGCGATCGAGCCCAACCGCCTGATGGTCACCGATGTGGAAGTGCTGCGTCGCCATTATGCGCCCACGCTGCGCGCCTGGTACGAACGCTGCGTGGCCAACAAGGACAAGATCGAGGCGCTGTTCGACGCGCGCTTCTATCGCATGTGGCTGTTCTATCTGTCAGGCGCGGCGACCGCGTTCGAGCATGCCGACATGGTCAATTTCCAGTTCCAGCTGGTGCGTCACCGCGATTCCCTGCCGCTTACCCGCGATTACATCGGCACTGAAGAGGCCAGTCTGCGCGCGCGCCGCCTGGCTGCCGCCGGCGCCGATAACGACGCCGACGGGACCAAGGTCTTTCAGTTCGATGCCAATTCGCGCACCAGCGCCGGCGCCGGATAGATCTTTTCCAGCGCCTGCTGCACGGCGGCGGTGCTGACCACCACGGTGCGGTTCACATCGCCCTGGTAGCCATAGTTGCCACCCAGCGAGTGGATGTTGCCGTCAAAGGCGGCTCCGATCACGGCGCCGTTTTTGTCCACCACGGGTGAGCCGGAATTGCCGCCGATGATATCGTTGGTGGTGACGAAATCGAACGGCGTGGCCTTGTCGATCTGGGCGGCGTGGTCGGTAAACTGCTTGGCCAGCAGGAACGGCTGCGCCCCGGTGGCGCGATCGAACGCGCCGCCCATGGTGGTCACCGGCGCCACATCGGCGCCGCGTTCCTTCCACCCGGCCACCTTGCCATAGCTGATGCGCAGGGTGAACGTGGCATCGGGATAGAGCGTGGCGCCATAGGCGGCAAAGCGCGCATCGGCGAGCTTGGCCCCGGCAGCAGCCAACGGACCCTGATACTGCGAATCCACCGCCTTTTGCAGTTCGCGCTGGCGCGGCTCAAGGCTGCGGGCATAGACGATCATCGGATCGGTGCTGGCCGCAATCGCGGCAGCGCCCCCTTCCCACAGCGCCTTGCGCACCGCCGGATCGCCCAGCTTGGTGCCGGTCACCAGCCGCGCCGAAAGGTCTTCGGGGCTTTCCTTGCCCAGCAGCAGGCGCGTGTCGGGATCATCGGCGCCCAGGTATTCGCGGGCCTTGGACAGGCTCCATTCCATTTCCAGCTGTTCCAGCCAGGGATAGATCGGCTTGGCATCGAGCACTTGCTTTTCCAGCAGCGGCAGCGCGCTGTCGGTATAGCCGGGCAAGCGCTCGCCATTGGGCTTGGCCTTTTCGATCGCGGCCTTCACCAGCGTTTCGGCATAACCATAGAGATCGCCCATCGGCTGGGTAAAGCGATAGGCGGGATAGATGTTGCGATAGGCGGCCACCGCCCCGCTCACCTGGCTCCACGGATCGCCGATCGCGGCATTGCCGGCGACCTTGGCCTTGAGCGTGGCTTCGTTGTCGGCCAGCATCTTGACGAACGCCGGGTCGTTCAGCGCCTTTTGCCGGCCGATATAGACCTTGAGCGCGTTTTCAAAGCCGAACAGGCTGTCGCCACCTTCACGCTTGCGCTGCGGGCTTTGCTCCATCGCGGTGATCAGGCGGCCGCGCAGTTCCGACAGAACGGTGTTGGTGATCGGCAGGGAGACTTCGCGCTGGAACGCGATCTGCGACATCGTGAACAGGCGCTGGGTGGAACCGGGATTGCCGACCACGAACGTTGCCTCGCCCGGCTGCGGCGCGCGCGGGCTCCACTTGAGGTGCGCGGCCACCTTCACCGGCTTGCCGTTTTCATAGGCGCGCAGGAACGCCGCATCGAGGGCATAGCGCGGATAGTTGAAGTTGTCGGGATCGCCACCAAAGAACGCCGCCTGGAATTCCGGCGCCCAGACCAGCCGCACATCGGAATACTTGCGATAGGTATAGAGCTTGTACTGCCCGCCACCGAATAGGGTGACGACCTGGCAGCGCGTGGTGGCCAGATCCTTGCAGCCGGCTTTTTCGATCTCGGCGATCTTGGCGTCGCGCGCCTTGACCAGTGCCTCGCCAGCCAAACTGCCGATCGCGCCCTTCACCGCCGCGGTCACGTCGGTGATGGCGGTGACCACTTCGGCCTGCTGGCCCGGGCACTTGCGCTCGTCCTCGCGCCGCGCGGCAACAAAGCCGTTGGCCACGAGGTCTTCCTTTTCGCTCGACAGGTTCTGCGCGCATTCCACCACGCAGTGATGGTTGGTGAGGATCAGGCCCTCGGCCGACACGAAGCTGGCCGAACAGCCGCCGGTCAGCCGCACGGCCGAGGCGCGCACGCGATCGAGCCAGGCCTGGTCGGGCGCCCAGCCATAGTCCTGCTTCATCTTCGCGGCGGGAAAGGCATCGAACGTCCACATGCCCTCGTCGGCCTGCGCCGGAGCGGCAAGGGCAAAGGGCGTGGCCAGCATGGCGCCGGCCATCATGGCCTGGCGCAGACGCGAAAGCGCGGGTGAAGACAGCATGATAGGCATCCTCTTGCAGGGCATTGCGATGCGCGCAGGGGTGCCATGGACCGCGGCGCGCCGCAAACCGAAACGAAGGCAAAGAATGGAAATCTTGGGCCACGCCAATCGGTCCGAAACCGACAGAATGCCGCAGCACGGTAAGCACTGAACCGCGCTGAACATTTTTACGGTTCTTTGCAAACCACGCCGTAACAAACAGCAATGTCGCTCGGAACCCAAACTATCGCGGGATGACTTTGCCGCCCGATTGAGGCCCAACGCTACAGGTCTTCACTTAGCAGGGGGTATAAGGGAAGCGACATTGGCATTGATGGAACAAGGCCGGATGCAGGCGGATTGGCCATAGCTCCGGAGGGTTGCCAACGGCTGGGGAAGTCGTGGCATCTGCTATCCGTCGGGCGGTGTCGCTGCCCGACCCGCCCACCCACGCGCCCGGCCACCCGGCATGGCGCGGCCGTTTCTGCCTGCTCCATCAGCAGCCCGTGGACCATGCCTTGTGCCCCCTGCCTTGCGGGGATGATCGAGCCACAAAAGTGCAATGGCGCCGGCTCTCCGGCCTCCTTAGGCCCGATAGCGTGGCGCCGTCACCTGCCCTGCCTGTCACCTGCCCGGCCTGTCACCTGCCTGGCCCGGCGCCTGTCTGCCTCGGCGGGAGGAGCGCAGCGGCGGATCACAATGAGGTAATTGGGCAGCGGGGACGGCCCGCCCCGCGCCATCACGTCGTTCCGCATCTCATCCGCGGCCCGGCGATGGCGCAGCCGATCAATTCCCATCCATCGGCGTCACCATCCGAACCGGCGCTGGCACAGCCACCCGGGGCCGCGCACCGCCTCACTGCCAGGCGCGGAACGTCACGCCCAAGGTGCGTGGATCGCTTGGCGTGCCCAGGATCAGGCCGGAATTGCCGGCCTGGATCGTCAGGTTCTGGATATAGTTGGCCTTGAACAGGTTGCGTGCAAACACGCCCAGTTCCACGCCCGGCCCGCCATCGCGGCGGCTGCGCCAGGCCAGGCTGGCGTTGGTCAGCGCATAGCCATCGATCCAGGTATAGCGCGACAGCGAGGGATCGCCGTTATAGCTGCTGCGCCACGCGGTATCGCTGTGCAGCACCCATTCGCCCCGGGCCATGGGCAGGCGATAGTCCACGCCCAGCGTCTCGCTCCAGCGCGACAGGCCGGTCAGCGCCTTGCCGGTCAGGTTGCACGCGGTGGTCGCGGCGGTCTGCACCTCCAGCGGGCACGGCCCCTTGGGATAATCCGTATAGCGCCCATCGGCATAGGCCAGGCCCGCCGTCAGCACGAGGCCGCCCCAGTGCAGTGCGGCATCGGCCTCCACCCCCTGCACCCGCACGCGCGGAATGTTGGATAGGTAGCCGCGCAGCGCCACGGTCTGGCTGGAATCAACCACCGTCGCCTGGAAATCGCGCACTGTGGTGCGATAGGCAGCCAGGTTGAGCAGCAGGTGCCGATCCCACCACTGGCTTTTGATGCCGCCTTCCCAGGTGATGTTGCGTTCGGGCCGGATCACGGCCGTGGCCAGGACCGGCTGGTTGGCGCTGTCGAGCGGCAGGCCCGACATATTGATCCCACCCGATTTGAACCCCTGGGAATAGCCGCCATAGGCCATCACCGTATCGCTCACCTGCCAGGCCAAGTTGGCGCGGCCCGACAGGCTGGAATCGCGGGTGCTGGCGCCATAGGCCTGCGGCCGCAGCACCGATAGCTGCGCGGCGATCAGCGCGGCGTTGGTCACCTGCGGGCCACCGAACACGCTGGTGTTGTAGCTGCCCTGCTTGTCTTCCCAGGTCTGGCGCAGGCCGCCGGTCAGCGTCAGGCGCGGCACGATCGTCCAGTTCGCCTCGGCAAAGGCGGCATAGCTGTTGACGGCAAAGCGCGTGTCGCCGCCCTGGCCATAGCCATCGAGCAGGTTGGTCGGGATCGCCGTGCCATTGCTGGTGGTCTTGCCGAGCAGCCACGGCGCACCATAGGGGCCATAGATCGAGATCGGATGCCCGGTGATGACCTGGCGGAAATAATAGAGCCCGGCCACGTAAGACAGGGCGCGCTGCCCATCAGAGGCAAGGCGCAGTTCCTGGCTCACCTGGTCCTGGCGCGAGGGGATATGCTGCGTGGTCTGGATCGGCAGCCCGGTATAGTCGCGGTCATTGGCCGCGTCCCAGTTCCAGAAGCGCCAGGCGCTGATCGCCGTCAGCGTGGCCCCGCCCAGATGCCAATCGAGCGTGGCGGCAATGCCGCCCTCGTTGGTGTTCACGCCCAGCCCGGCGTCGATGTCGGTCAGCCGGTCATAGGGGTTGGTGCTGGGCGGCGCATAGTGCGCGGCTGCCGCCAGCGCGGCGTATTGGCGTGCCGGGCTGCGCAGGCTGGTGCCGACGCGCAGATAGACCTGGGTGCAGCAGTCCCCGCCAAAGCGGGCATAATCGGCCACCACGCGCAACTGCACGCTGGCAGACGGGGTGAACAGCAACTGGCCGCGCAGGGCCTGGTTATCGACGCTGTTCTGGTCTGCCCCGGTGCGCACGTTATGGATCACGCCATCGCGCCGCGTCAGCAGGCCCGAAAGACGATAGGCCAGCACGCCATCGATCAGCGGCCCGGTGGCCATGGCCTTGGCCTGGACCAGGCGGCGTTCGCCCACGCTCACCTCTTCGCTCGCCGCCGGGGTGAACGAGGGCAGGCGCGAGGTGATGGCAATGGCGCCGGCCGTGGTGTTCTTGCCAAACAGGGTGCCTTGCGGCCCGCGCAAGACCTCCACCCGCTCCACATCGGCAAAGTCAAATGCGGCGGTGGCCGGCCGTGCATGATAGACGCCATCGACATAAAACCCCACGCCCGGCTCGAGCCCGTCATTGGCCTGGCTGACCGCAACCACGCTCGATCCCAGGCCGCGGATGGTAAAGGCGGTGTTGCGCGGGTTCGCCGAGGAATAGGTGAGCGCCGGTACCAGCGTGGTGAGCGCCTGGGTGTTGACGGCGAGCGAGCGATCGAGCCACGCGCCATCGACCACGCTGAGCGCGGCTGGCACCGATTGCGCCGGTTCAGGGCGTTGGCGCGCCGTCACCACGATATCGCCGGCTGTGCGCAGGGCATCCGTGCCCGCGACCGGAACACTGGCGGCGTCGGACGAATCAGCCCAGGCTGGGTTCGCTATGCCGAGGCCGGTTGCCAGCGCCAGGGCGCACGGCACAGCGCGCCGCCACCGGCGATCGATCACGTTTTGCATGGAATGTCTTGCCCCTGCACCGACGGCCTGCCCGGCAGACCGTCATAAAATGTCACTTCAAGCTATATTCACTGAAACATAGCATGGCGCAAGAGCGGATCGAAGCTGCGGAAATGGCAGCACAATCACCATCAAATCCGTCTATTTCACGTCAATCCTTTGTCACGAATGTGTCATCAAAACGTCATAGGGGCAGCCAACAGCCCTGAACGGACACCCTTTCCCATGCGTATCCTGCCCTCTCTCTGCAGTGCCGTTGCCCTGGCAACAGTCCTGTTTGCCCCGGTCGCTGCGCGGGCCGATACCGATACCCAGGGATGGGGAACGCTGCTGGTTACGGCCAAGGCCGGCAAGAACTGGCGCCTGTCCAACGAAACCATCCTGCGCACCGGCAATGCGCGCGGTTTCTACGAACTCGAAAACAACTTCATGGTGGGCTACAACCTCGACAAGACGTTCACCGTCTGGCTGGGCTACACCCATGATCCCAACTACCTGCACGGCGATTTCGCGGTGATGGAGCGGCGCTTTCGCCAGCAGGTGAGCTTTGACAACTTTGCCCATCTCGGCCCGGTGCGCTTTAACGGCCGTATGCGGCTGGAACAGCGCTGGCGCGACAACATGCCCGGCACCGCCTGGCGCCTGCGCCCGTTCCTCAAGGCCAGCCTGCCCGTGGCGCAGGGCAGCAAGGTGATGATCGTGGCTAGCCACGAAAGCTTCATCGATCTCAACAAGACCGTGTTCCAGACCGTGAACGGCGAGGAGCGCATGCGCAATTTTATCGGCATCAATGCGCCGATCGCCAAGAAGCTGACGATCGAGGCCGGCTATCTCAACCAGCACGGCGTTCGCCCCGGCAAGCTCGATACCAGCGACCATGTCGCCTCGGTGGCGCTCAACATCGCGCTCTAAACGTCTGAAAGGCCGCTGCCTCCCACACCCCGCGCCCCGCCTGGCGGCGCGTGCGGGGCAGGCCCGCCCTGCTGTGCCGAACCGGGGGGAACGGCGCCGTGGGGCGGGCCGATCCGCGCGGGGCCAATCCGCGCAGGGCTTGCCTTAGCGGCCGTGCGCCCCTAGCGGGCGGGGCACAGCCGAGCAAACCGCAAACCCGGAGTCGAACCATGGTCCCCCGTTATGCCCGCCCCGCGATGACCGCGATCTGGGAACCCGAAGCGCGCTATCGCATCTGGTTCGAGATCGAGGCCCACGCCACGCAGAAGCTGGGCGACCTGGGCGTGGTGCCCGCAAGCGGCGCCAAGGCGCTGTGGGACTGGTGGGCGACCAACCCCGCCATCGACGTGGCCGCGATCGACGCGATCGAGGCGGTGACCAAGCATGACGTGATCGCGTTCCTCGATTGGGTGGCGCAGCAGGTTGGCCCCGAAGCGCGCTTCATGCACCAGGGCATGACCAGCTCTGACGTGCTCGACACCACGCTGGCCGTGCAACTGGCCCGCGCCGCCGATATCCTGCTCGAAGATATCGACGCGCTGCTCGCCGCGATCAAGCGCCGTGCGCTGGAACACAAGTACACGCCTACCATCGGCCGCAGCCACGGCATCCATGCCGAACCGACCACGTTCGGCAAGAAGCTGGCCGAAGCCTATGCCGAGTTTTCGCGCTGCCGCGCGCGCCTGGTCAATGCCCGCGCTGAAATCGCCACTTGCGCCATTTCCGGCGCGGTCGGCACCTTTGCCAATATCGATCCGGCGGTGGAAGAATACGTGGCCGAGCAGCTTGGCCTGAGCGTGGAGCCGGTTTCCACCCAGGTGATCCCGCGCGATCGCCATGCCATGTTCTTTGCCACGCTGGGCGTGATCGCCAGCTCGATCGAGCGCCTGGCCACCGAAGTGCGCCACCTGCAGCGTACCGAAGTGCTCGAAGCGGAAGAATACTTCTCGCCGGGGCAAAAGGGTTCGTCGGCCATGCCGCACAAGCGCAACCCGATCCTGACCGAAAACCTCACCGGCCTGGCCCGCGTGGTGCGCTCGGCGGTGACGCCGGCCCTGGAAAACGTGGCGCTGTGGCATGAACGCGATATCTCGCACTCCTCGGTGGAGCGCTTCATCGGCCCCGACGCCACGATCACGCTCGACTTCGCGCTGGCGCGCCTCACCTCGGTGGTCGACAAGCTGGTGGTCTATCCCGAGCGCATGCAGAAGAACCTCGATCGCATGGGCGGCCTGGTCCACTCGCAGCGCGTGCTGCTGGCGCTGACGCAGGCCGGCGTGACCCGCGACGAAGCCTATCGCCTGGTCCAGCGCAACGCGATGAAGGTGTGGGAATCCGATGGCCAGCTCTCGCTGCTCGAACTGCTCAAGGCCGATGCCGACGTGACCAAGGCACTGAGCCCGCAGACGATCGAGGAAAAGTTCAACCTCGATTACCATTTCAAGGCTGTGGATACCATCTTCGCCCGGGTGTTTGGCGAATAATGCAAGTGCTGGCGCTTCGTCTGCAATCTGCCTAATGTCCGCCACCCGTGTGTTTGGCACGGCAGGTTGAAGGGTGAAGCGCCGCACATGAAGCAGATCCGCATCGTCTTGTGGCTGGCCCTGATTGCGGCCTTTGCCGCGTTCATCGCCATGAACGCGGACACCGCCCGCGTGAATTTCTGGCCATATGGCGCGGGCTATCTGCACTTCGATTGGCCGGTGGGCTTTGTCGCCCTGGTCTTTTTCCTGGCCGGTTTCGTGCCGCCGTGGGCGGCAGGCCGGCTGCGCCGCTGGCGCCTCAAGCGCCGCATCGCCACCCTGGAGTCGAGCCTGGTGAGCCAGGCCGGCGCCTTTCCTGCCACCGACGCCGCCAGCGATGCGGCCCAGACGGATATCCACCCGTGAGCAACCCGATCTTTCTTGCCGTCGACCTTCCCCGTCTCGATGCCGCCGTGGCGCTGGGGCAAAAGGTGAAAGGCCACGTCGGCGGGTTGAAGCTGGGGCTGGAATTCTTCTGCGCGCATGGCCACCACGGCGTGCATGAAATGGCCAAGATCGGCATGCCGATCTTCCTCGATCTCAAGCTGCACGACATTCCCAACACGGTGGCAGCGGCGATGCAGTCGATCCACGTGCTGCAGCCGGCGATCGTCACCATCCATGCCTCGGGCGGGCGCGCGATGATGGAAGACGCCAAGGCAGCCGCCGGCGAAGGCTGCAAGGTGGTGGCGGTAACCGTGCTGACCAGCCTGGACGATGCCGATCTGGCGCGCGGCGGGGTCAGCGGTTCGTCGCACGACCAGGTCCTGCGCCTGGCAGACCTGGCGCAGGAAGCCGGCCTTGATGGCATCGTCTGTTCCGGGCACGAGGTGGGCGAAGTGCCCCGCCGCTGGAAGAACGGCTATTTCGTGGTGCCGGGCCTGCGCCCTGCCGAAGGCCGGGGTTCAGCGCTCGGTGACCAGAAGCGTGCGGTGACCCCGCGCGCGGCGCGCGATGCCGGCGCTTCGTGCCTGGTCATCGGCCGCCCGATCAGCCGCGCCGAAGATCCCCTGGCCGCCGCCCGCGCCATCGAAGCCACGCTCTGATCCATCATGCCCGGCGTTGCACCCGCGCTCACGTTCAGGCTGGCCACGCCGACCGATCTGCCGGCGCTGCGCCGCCTGGTCGAACGCGCCTATCGCGGCGACACAGCACGCCAGGGCTGGACGCACGAGGCTGACCTGCTGGATGACGAGCGCACGTCTGACGCAGAACTCGCCGCTGCCATCACCGCGCCGGACCGCTGCGTAATCGTGGCGCAGTCCGCCGATGGCGCGCTGATCGGCACCGTTACCCTGACGGCGCTGCCGCAGGGCAAGGCCTACCTCGGCATGTTGTGCGTCGATCCCGATGTGCAGGCCGGTGGCCTGGGCCGCGCGCTGCTGGCGCAATGCGATGCGATGGCCCAAAGCGAGCTGGGCGCCCGCGCAATCGAAATGACGGTGATCGATCGCCGCCCCGAACTGATCGCCTGGTACGAGCGGCGCGGCTATGTTCGCACCGGCGAAACCCGGCCTTTCCCTGGCGCCACGCCGGTCGGCTTCGCCATGGTCGTACTGGAACGGATGGTTTCCTGAACGGTTACCCCGGCAACGGTTCAGCGCGCTGCAAGCTCGCTTCGGCCATTCCCCAGCCGTCACATACGGAGACCGTCCCGATGAAGCGCCTTATCCTCGCCGCCAGTCTTTCCGCCCTGCCCCTGGCCGCGCTGGTCACCCCAGCCATGGCCCAGCAGGCCGTGCAGACCGCCCCGGTCGTCAGCCCCGGCGCCACGGTGCTGACCGTGCAGGCCGAAGGCCGCAGCACCCGCGTGCCCGATCTGGCAGTCTTCACCGCCGGCGTTACCACCCAGGGCCAGACGGCGAGCGAGGCGCTGGCCGCCAACGCCCGCGCGATGAACGCCACGATGGCGGCCCTCAAGTCAAGCGGCGTTGCCGCCCGCGACATGCAGACCAGCAACCTGTCGGTCAGCCCGGTCTATGGCGAGCAGAAGCGCCTGGCCGATGGTAGCACGCAAGGTGATCCGGTGATCGTGGGCTATCGCGCCACCAACCAGGTGCAGGTCAAGCAGCGTGACCTTGCGCGCTATGGCCAGGTGATCGATACGCTGGTCAAGGCCGGCGCCAACGAAGTCAACGGCCCCAGCTTCCAGATCGACAAACCCGAGGCGGCAATGGACGAGGCGCGCATCGATGCCGTGGCCAAGGCCCGCGCCCGCGCCGATCTCTATGCCCGCGCCGCCGGCCTCAAGGTGGTGCGCATGTTGACCATCAGCGAAACCGGTGGCTGGTCGCCGCAGCCGCCGATGCTCTATGCCCGCGCCGACAAGATGATGATGGCCGCGCCCAGCCCGGTTGCGGCCGGCGAACTGGACGTCAACGCCAACGTCACCATCACGTTCGAGCTTGCACCGCAGTAAGCAAGACGCCACATGGGCTGGCCATGTCAGCCCCAGCCATCAAGATCTGCGGAATCAACACGAGTGCCGCGCTCGACGCCACGCTTGCCGCGCGCGCCGACTATGCCGGCCTCGTGTTCTTTCCCCCTTCCCCGCGCCACGTCACCATCCGCGACGCCGCGCTGCTTGGCGCGCGCAATGCCGGGCGCAGCCGCCTGGTCGGCCTGTTCGTGGATGCCGATGACGCCACCATAGGCGAGGCGATTGCCGCGGCCCACCTCGATGTGCTGCAGCTTCACGGCCACGAAACCCCCGAACGCGCCGCGCAGTTGAAAGCCCAGTTTGGCCTGCCGGTGTGGAAGGCGCTGTCGGTGGCCGCCCCTGCTGATGTGGCTGCCGCTGCCCGCTATGCCGGGGCGGCCGATCTCTTGCTGTTCGATGCCAAGGCACCCAAGGGCGCGGCCATTCCCGGCGGCCTGGGGCTGGTGTTCGATTGGGCGCTGCTCAACGCCTATCGCGGCCCCACGCCATGGGGCCTGGCCGGCGGCCTGGGCCCCGACAATGTTGCCGATGCCGTGCGCCAGACCGGCGCCGAACTCGTCGACGTATCATCCGGCGTGGAAAGCGCGCCTGGCGTCAAGGACGAAAGCCGCATCCAGGCGTTCTGCCGCGCGGCCCGATCGGCCTGAACGCCAACGCCGGCCGCAGCCGCGCAACCCGCAGCCCCGCAAAAGACAACGGGCGACGCTTTCGCGCCGCCCGCTGCTTTTCCTGGGTCGGAAATTGTCCTGTCGAAACAGGGTCCGATCAGAACTTCAGGCCAACGCCAGCGGTCACCGCATCGCGGTTGCCCAGGCCTTCGTCGGCGATGTAGTGGCGGTATTCCACCTTGCCGTAGAACTTCTGCATGAACGACTTCTGCACGCCGGCGCCAAAGTTCCACGCGCCGCCGCAATCGGTGCAGGGCGTGGTGGCATAGCCGCCCACGGCATAAAGCTTGGTGCCGGCCAGGTTCGCACCCAGGCGGCCGCTCACGCCAACCGACACGCGCTTGGCATAGCTGTTAAGAATCTTGTCAGCCGAGACTTCGACGCCGCCGAAGGCTGCCGGGCCAAGATCGTAGTCATAGCCTGCCGCAACGCCAGCCGTGGCATCGGTGGCATCGTGATTCCAGAGCACACCGCTGTGCGCTTCGACGCGGACCTCGTTGGCCATGGCCGGGGCGGCTGCAGCCAGGGTACCGGCGAGCGCGAGAAGAACGAGACGCATAATAAACCTCCTTGCATTCAAGCCGCCGTTTGGTGCGGCGGTCGATCGGGCAAGTAGGCCGCACGCCAATCGTCAACAAGTCATAACTGTAAGATTTCTGACTCTAACATAGTACGCATGGCATTTTTGCCACAGTTTCTGTCAATTTAGAAAGGTTTATCCCTATCTGAACAAATAGACAGAAAGTATCGTTGCAGTAATGTAAAACGCAAAAAGGCGGCCCCATTACGGGACCGCCTTCACGACGTTGCAAGACGCCATCTAGCGCCCAGACATTACGCCAGGATGAACGCGCAATCGTGCAAATTGCTGAAATGCGATTGCAAAAATGCAAACTACGGCAAAATGCCTTGACCATGCCCGGCGCCGGGCGGGCGCCACTGGCCCGCCGCCCCTTTGGCCATGAATCTGGACAACCGCCCCGCCCTCTGCCAAGCGGCTGGACCATGACTGCCCAGAACCCGAACAGCTTCCGCAACCAGCCCGACGATCGTGGCCACTTCGGCCAGTTCGGCGGTCGCTATGTCGCCGAAACGCTGATGCCGCTGATCCTCGATCTCGAAACGGAATACCGCAAGGCCAAGGCCGATGCCGCGTTCCAGGCCGAATTCGATGACTTGCTCGAACACTATGTCGGCCGGCCCAGCCCGCTCTATTTCGCGCCGCGGCTGACCCAGGAGCTGGCCAAGAACGCGCCGGCAGGCAAGGGCGCGCAAGTCTGGTTCAAGCGCGACGAGCTCAATCACACCGGCGCGCACAAGATCAACAACTGCATCGGCCAGATCCTGCTGGCGATGCGCATGGGCAAGACCCGGATCATCGCCGAAACCGGCGCGGGCCAGCATGGCGTGGCCACGGCCACCGTCTGCGCGCGCTTTGGCCTGCCCTGCGTGGTCTATATGGGCGCCACCGACGTCGCCCGCCAGGCGCCCAATGTGTTCCGCATGAAGCTGCTCGGCGCCGAAGTGGTGCCGGTCACGGCTGGCGCCGGCACGCTCAAGGACGCGATGAACGAGGCGCTGCGCGACTGGGTGGCGAACGTGCATGACACGTTCTACATCATCGGCACCGCCGCCGGCCCGCATCCCTATCCCGAGCTGGTGCGCGATTTCCAAAGCGTGATCGGCAAGGAAGCCCGCGCCCAGATGCTCGCCCGCACCGGCCGCCTGCCCGACGTGCTGGTTGCCGCGATCGGTGGCGGGTCCAACGCCATCGGCCTGTTCCACCCGTTCCTCGATGATCCCGACGTCAAGATGCTGGGTGTCGAGGCGGCTGGCCATGGCCTTGACAAGGAACACGCCGCTTCGCTCGCGGGCGGGCGCCCCGGCGTTCTCCACGGCAACAAGACCTACCTGTTGCAGGACGAGGACGGCCAGATCACCGAAGGCCACTCGATCAGCGCGGGCCTGGATTACCCCGGCATCGGGCCAGAGCATGCCTGGCTCAGGGATGTCGGCCGCGTCGACTATACCTCGGTCACCGATACCGAGGCGCTCGAAGGCTTCCAGCTGCTCTGCCGCACCGAAGGGATCATCCCCGCACTCGAGCCGGCCCATGCGATTGCCGCCGTGACCAAGCTGGCGCCGACCATGGACAAGGACCAGATCATCCTCGCCAACCTGTGTGGCCGGGGCGACAAGGACATCTTCTCGGTGGCCGAGCACCTGGGGGTGAAGCTGTAAAATCAATCGGCAAGCAGGCCTTTCCACTCCCCACGCGTCACCCCGGACGTGATCCGGTGTCCAGCTGAATGCCTGGAGCCAAGGGAGAGGCCGCAAGCTGGACCCCGGATCACGTCCGGGGTGACGATGAGGGCAAAAGGCAGGGCTCTTTGCATCTCGGCGCAAATCACGTAGTGCGCAGCCCGGAACCTTGAAGATCATGGAAGGTGTGTTGGAAATGATGTCCTTGCCGCTGGCGATCGCGAGCGTGACATGCGGTGGAGTTGTCGGCTGATGACCCGCCTTTCCAATGCCTTTGCCAAGGGCCATGCTGCCCTCGTGTGCTTCGTCACCGGCGGTGATCCCACGCCCGAGGCGACGCCCGCGATCCTTGACGCACTGGTGGCCGGTGGCGCCGACGTGATCGAGCTGGGCATGCCGTTCACCGATCCCATGGCCGATGGCCCGGCGATCCAGAACGCCAACCTGCGCGCGCTCACCGCCGGCACCAAGACCGCGCATATCCTGGCCATCGCCAAGGGCTTCCGCGCGCGCCATCCCGATGTGCCGCTGGTGCTGATGGGCTATGCCAATCCGATGATCACCCGCGGCGCGGAATGGTTTGCCGATGCCTGCGCCGATGCCGGCATCGATGGCGTGATCTGCGTCGATATTCCCAGCGAGGAAGACCCCGAACTGGGCCCGGCGCTGCGCGCACACGGCATTTCGCCCATTCGCCTCGCCACCCCCACCACCGATGCCGCGCGCCTGCCCGCCGTGCTCGAAGGGTCGGGCGGGTTCCTCTATTATGTTTCGGTTGCCGGCATCACCGGCAAGCAATCGGCCGCGCTCGCCTCGATCCAAGAGGCAGTGGCGCGGATCAAGCAGACCGCCACGATCCCCGTTGCCGTGGGCTTTGGCGTGCGCACGCCCGAACAGGCCGGTGGGATTGCCGCCGTGGCCGATGGCGTCGTCGTCGGCTCGGCTCTGGTGGATCTCGTGGCCCAACACGGCGCTGATGCCGCCGGCCCGGTACGCGATCTTGTCGCGTCGCTGAGCGCGGCCGTGCATGCGGCGCGAAAGGATATCGCATGAGCTGGATCAACCGCGTTCGCAACGCGCTGCCCTTCACCCCCAAGCGCGACACGCCCGACAACCTGTGGATCAAGTGCCCCGGGTGCAGCGAAATGCTGTTCACCAAGGAGTATGAAGAAAACCAGTCGGTCTGCCCGCGCTGCGATCATCATGGCCGCATCGGCGCCGATGCGCGCCTGGCGCAGCTGATGGACCCGGGCTTCACCCTGCTGCCTGCGCCCAAGGTCAAGGAAGACCCGCTCAAGTTCCGCGACACCAAGAAATATGGCGATCGCATCAAGGCCGCTCGTGCTGCCAACCCGCATCCCGATGCGCTGACCAACGCGGTGGGCCGCATCGAAGGTAAGAAGGCCGTCGTTGGCGTGCAGGAATTTGCCTTCATGGGCGGATCGATGGGCATGGCCGTGGGCAATGCCTTCATTGCCGGCACCGAGCGCGCGATCCGTGAAAAGTGCCCTTATATCGCCGTCACCGCTGCTGGCGGCGCGCGCATGCAGGAAGGCATCCTCAGCCTCATGCAGATGCCGCGCTCGACCGTAGCAATCAGCCGCCTGCATGCCGCGGGCCTGCCCTATATCGTGGTCTTGACCGATCCCACCACCGGTGGCGTCACGGCCAGCTACGCCATGCTGGGTGACGTGCAGATTGCCGAGCCGGGCGCGCTCATCGGTTTTGCCGGCCAGCGCGTGATCCAGGACACGATCCGCGAAAAGCTGCCCGAAGGTTTCCAGCGGGCTGAATACCTGCACGCTCATGGCATGATCGACATGGTGGTGCACCGCCACAACCTGCGCGCCACGCTGGCCGAAACCATCGACTACCTGATGGCCGCCAAGGCCGCCTGACGCGAATGCGCCCTGCCCCCGCCTGCGCGCGGGGGCCAGATGGGGGGAGGGGTTTTCGTGAAGGACTTCGCGATTTCCGAGGATCCGGCCGTGCAGGCCCAGCTCGATCGGCTGGGGGCACTGTCGCTGCCGCAGGGACGGCTGGGCCTCGACACCGTGCGCGAACTCTGCGCCCGGCTGGGCAACCCGCAGGACCGCCTGCCCCCGGTGTTCCACGTTGCGGGCACCAACGGCAAGGGCTCTACCTGCACCTATCTGCGCTACATGCTCGAGGCGCAGGGCCTGCGTGTGCACACCGCCACCAAGCCGCACCTGGTGCGCTATAACGAGCGCATCCGCCTTGCCGGGCAGTTGATCGACGATGCCACGCTGGCCGCCCTGCTCAAGCAGGCGCTCGATGCGGCGCAGCCCGATCTTACCCCAAGCTTTTTCGAAGTGACCACCGCCGCGCTGTTCCTGGCCTTTGCCAGCGTGCCGGCCGATGCCTGCGTGATCGAGACCGGGCTGGGCGGGCGGCTTGATGCCACCAATATCCTGCCCACCGCAGCGGCCACGGGTCTTGCCACGCTGGGCCTGGATCACGAGGCGTTCCTACTGTCGCCCGACGAGACGATTCCCGATGCGGCCGTGCACGATCCGCTGGTGCGCATCGCGTTTGAAAAGGCCAGCATCGCCAAGGCGGGCGTGCCGCTGGTCACGCTGCGCTATCCGGCCCGCGCCGCGCAGATGGTGGCGGAAACCGCCACAGCGCACGGCGCCCCCGTGCTGGCGCGCGGCACAGCCTGGGACGCCGCCATCGGCCAAGACATCGCCTATCGCGATGCCATGGGCGCGCTCACCCTGCCCCTGCCCGCCCTTG
>NZ_APCQ01000786.1:0-8227 GCF_000410615.1 Novosphingobium sp. B-7
CGGCCAGGATTGCGCGCGACGCGGCGCGGGGGCGGGGGTGGAAACGGCCATGATCAAGCCCGGTATAGTGCACGGTGATGGCGCGTTCGGGCAGGCCCAGATCGGCCATGTCGTCAGCCAGCGCCTGTGACACGCTGAGCAGCGCCCCGGCGCCCTGGGCCGCGGCGGTCATCTGGCGCAGCGCCTCTGGCCGATGTCCCCATACGTGAATGTCTGATCCGCGCGCCTTGATGGCATAGGGCAGGCCCAGCGCATCAGCGATCCGCGCGGCGGCGGGGCCATCGGGATAGAAGAACTGCGCGTCCACCATGTCGAACGGCTGCTCGGCATGAAGCCGCCGCGCCAGCGGCAGCACCGCACGCACGATCAGCGCCGGGTTCAGGCGGCCGGAAAGACCCGGCAGCAGGCGAAACCGCGGATGATGCACCGGCACGCCGCTGCGCCGTTCCATCGGCGGAATTTCCAACAACGGGCGATAGATACGCGGCATCAGTGCGCCGGGCAGGGGGGGCAGGCCGATCGGATTGATCACCGTCACGTCCCAATCGGGCCGCGCGGCCAGCGCTTCCATTTGCCGCGCCACGAACCGGCCAAAACCGGGCCGAAGCGAGGCAGGATAGAGCGTGGACAAGCTGAGCAGGCGCAACGTCATGGCTCAGGGCGTAGCGCGAAAATGCTGCGTGTGCGAGGGCAAGCGTACCGGAATGGACACAAAGGGCCTGGAGAGCCGGATATTGCGGCGGTTTGGCGTCAGAGTGGGCGAACCAGAACTTCGGCCACGGCAATCCACGCCGGGCGATCGATCACCAGTTGCCGTTGGCCGGGCCCGGGCGGCAGCAACGCCACGCGGCCATCGCGATGGTCGATCATCCGGCCAAAGGCAAAGCGCCCGCCGGGCCGCGGCGCAAGCACATCGCGGTTGAGACCACGGCCGATCTCGGCGGCGTCGAGCCGGCGCAGCCATACCTGGTCACCCGCACGCCAATCACCCGCGCTGGCTTCCACAGAGAGCGCCATCAGCCCCTCGCGCCCCAGCAGCGTGTCGGGCAATTGCGCCAGGATCGGGGTTGGCACCGGTTCGGCGCCCACCGGGGTGAGGCGCGCCACGACATGCGCCTGCGCGTCGTCTCCCGCGCGCACGAGCAGTTCGGGATCGATGCCCAGGGCGGCACCGATCCGGTTCATCCACTTGAGTGAAAGCGATCGGGTGCCGGTTTCCAGGCGGCCGATCGTTTGCGCCGTAGTGGCGGGATTACAGCGCGCGGCAACGTCGGCCAGCGTAAGCCCCTTTTGCCTGCGAATTTCGCGAATTCTGTTGATCATCGGGGATGGTCCACATCTACAGGCGTGAGGTGTTATGCTTTCTTACCCGTAATTTGGACGGCAGGGCAAGCATCCTTGCACAATTGATCACGAGAACCGGCGTTGGTCGATTCATATCGTGATTTGGTCGATCGCCGTATCATTTTGATTGTCGCTGCACGGTGGCCGTGGCACCTCGTCTAACTTGAAACAAAAAGCCAGGGAGCGACCCTTTAGATGATGCACGGTTTGGAACGACGCGCCTTCCTTTCGCTGGCTGGCGGCACCATGGCGGGTGGCCTGCTGGCTGGCATGCCGGGCTTGGCATTTGCCCAAGATACTGGCGACGCAGCATTTGTTTCCCTGCTCGATCGCATTTTCTGGTCCAGCCTGCTGATCGAGCCGGAACGCGCGACCGGTCTTGGCCTCGATACCGGCGTGCGCGCCATGCTGCGCCACCGGCTCGACAGCGCCGGGCAGGGCGGCCGCGAAGCCAGCCTGGCGTTTTATCGCGATGCCCGCGCTGCGGTCGCCGGGTTCGATCCGGCCGGATTGAGCGCTGCCAACAAGCGCAATCGTGCCATCGTCCTGCATCGCCTGGGTGACCAGTTGAGCGGCGCTGCCTTTGATATCGATGATCCGCAAACGCCGTTCACTATCGATCAGCAGCGCGGCGCCTATTTCTCCGTGCCTGATTTCCTCGATAACCAGCATCCGATCGAAAAGCTCGACGATGCCGAGGCCTATCTCGATCGCCTGGCCGCGTTCCCGGTCGTGCTCGATGATCAGACCGCCGAAGTGGCGCGCCAAGCCGGCTTGGGCCGCATTCCCCCGGCCTGGGCGATCGATCTGGCGCTGGGCCAGATGGGCAAGCTGCGCGGCGTGCCGGCTGGCGAAAGCGGGCTGGTCACCTCGCTGGTGCGGCGCGCCCGTGAAAAGGGCCTGGCCGGCGATTGGCAGGGCCGCGCCACGGCGATCGTCAAGGACAAGGTCTATCCCGCGCTCGATCGCCAGATCGCGCTGCACCGCCGCCTGCGTGGCAAGTCGGCGCCCGGCGATGGCGTGTGGCGCCTCAAGCGTGGCGATGACATCTACGCCGCCGCGCTCGCCAGTGCCACCACCACCACGCTCAGCCCCGAGCAGGTGCACAAGATGGGCCTGGAGCAGGTGGCCGATATCACCGGCCAGCTCGATACCGTGCTCAAGGCGGCCGGGCACACCACCGGCACCGTGGGCGAGCGGCTTTCGGCGCTCAACCGCGCCAGCGACCAGCTCTATCCCGATACCGCGCAGGGCCGCACCGATCTGATCGCGGGGCTCAACAAGAGCGTGGCCGCGATGCGCGAAAAGCTGCCGCGCGCCTTTGCCGACATCCCCAACGATCCGCTGGTGATCCGCGCCGTGCCCACCGATATCCAGGATGGTGCGCCCAACGGCTATTACAACAGCGCTCCGCTCGACGGGTCACGCCCGGCGATCTATTGGATCAATCTCAAGTCGGTGAACGACTGGCCCAAGTACACGCTGCCCTCGCTCACCTATCACGAAGGCATTCCCGGGCACCATCTCCAGGGTGGCTATGCCCAGGGTGGCGGTGAGCTGCCGTGGATTTTGCGCGATTACTTCATCTCTGCCTATGGCGAGGGCTGGGCGCTCTATGCCGAGCAGCTGGGTGACGAACTGGGTGGCTATAACGGCATCGAGCGCGCCGGCTATCTCCAATCGTTCCTGTTCCGCGCGGTGCGCCTGGTGGTTGACACCGGCATCCACCACTATCGCTGGAGCCGGGAAAAGGCGACGGCCTATATGGTGGAAAAAACCGGCTTTACCCAGGCGCGCAGCCAGCGCGAGATCGAGCGTTATTGCACGATGATCGGCCAGGCCTGCAGCTACAAGATCGGCCACACCGCGTGGGTCGCCAATCGCAAGAAGGCGCAGGCGGCGCTGGGCGACAAGTTCAGTCTGCCCTGGTTCCACGCCGTGCTCAAGGAAGGCTCGATGCCGCTCTCGATGCTCGAAGCGCGGATCGACGAGCGCATTGCGGAGCGTTTGCGCAGCGCCTGATCAACACGGGAGCCGGGTGGCCTTGTGGCCGCCCGGCTCCCGTTGCCAGAACGTTCAGGCCCCTTCGACCTGTTCGGCCAGTTCGAGCCAGCGTTCCTCGGCCGCTTCCTTTTCCCCCCGCGCCTTGGCCACGGCCTCGCTCAGCGCGGCAAAGCGCTTGGGATCGCGGGTGTAGAGCGCCGGATCGGCCAGCGCGGCTTCATCGCGCGCGATCGCCGCATCGAGTTCCTCGATGCGCTTTGGCAGCATTTCGTAGTCGCGCTGATCCTTGTAGGTCAGCTTGGCCTTGCGCGGTGCCGGTGGCGGCGGGGGAGGGGCCGCCTCGGCCACCTTGCTCGCGCCCACCTTGGGCTGGGCGGCCAAGCGCGCCTTGCGCTGGCGCTCCCAATCGGCGTAGCCGCCCACCACGATATCGACCTTGCCCGAGCCATCCATGCCCAGGGTGATGTTGACCGTGCGATCGAGAAAGTCACGGTCGTGGCTGACGATCAGCACGGTGCCCTCGTAATCGCCGATCACTTCCTGCAACAGGTCGAGCGTTTCCAGGTCGAGGTCGTTGGTCGGTTCGTCCAGCACCAACAGGTTGGAGAACCGCGCAAACTCGCGCGCCAGCAGCAGGCGCGAGCGTTCGCCGCCCGAAAGCGTGCCCACGCGCGCTTCGACCAGGCCCGGATCGAACAGGAAGTCCTTGAGATAGCCGTGGATATGCTTGCGCACACCGCGTACGTCGATCCAGTCACCGCCTTCGGCCAGCACATCGCGCACACGCTTTTCGGGCGCCATCAGGCTGCGCTGCTGGTCGATCACTACCCCGGTCAGCGTCTGGGCCAGCGTGACGCTGCCTTCGTCGGGCGCCAGTTCGCCAGTCAGAATTTTCAGCAGCGTGGTTTTGCCCGCGCCGTTGGAGCCGACCAGGCCGATGCGGTCGCCGCGCTGGATGCGCAGCGAAAAGTCCTTGATGATCGTGCGATCGCCAAAGCGCTTGGTTACGTGATCGGCTACGATCACCGACTTGGTCTTGCTGTCGTCGCTGGCGATGGCCAGCTTGGCCGCGCCCTGCGGCCCGGTCATCGCGGCGCGTTCGGCGCGCATTTCGTGCAGCTTTTCCAGCCGGCCCATGTTGCGCTTGCGCCGCGCGGTCACGCCGCGATGCAGCCAGTGCTCCTCGATCTTGAGCTTGGCATCGAGCTTGTCGGCCGCGCGCGCCTCTTCGGCGTGGACCTGCTCCATCCACGCTTCATAGCCGCCAAAGCCCACTTCCTTGCGGCGCAGGCTGCCCCGGTCGAGCCACAGCGTGGCGCGCGTCAGCCGCGTCAGGAAGGTACGGTCGTGGCTGATCACCACGAACGCGCCGTTGAAGCGTTGCAGCCAGTCTTCCAGCCATTCGATCGCCGCCAGGTCGAGGTGGTTGGTCGGCTCGTCGAGCAGCAATACATCGGGATCTTGCGCCAGAGCGCGGGCCAGCGCCGCCCGGCGCCGTTCCCCGCCCGAGGCGTTCTGCGCCTCACGCGCCAGGTCGATGCCCAACTGGTCGGCGATCGCTTCCACCTCGTGCGGTTCGGGCGCATCGGGCCCGTGCAGCGCGAAATCGCGCAAGGTGGCAAAGCCCTTGAAGAACGGGTCCTGCTCCAGCGTCACCACGCGCGCGCCGGGCTGGACCGAACGCTTGCCTTTGTCGGCATCGATCGTGCCGGCGATCAGTTTGAGCAGGGTGCTCTTGCCCGCGCCGTTGCGCCCGATCAGGGCGAGACGGTCACGCGGGGCGATTTGGATGTCGAGGTCCTGGAAAAGCCAGCCGGTGCCTTGATGCAGGCCCAGCCCTTCCCAGCTCAGGATTGGTGCTGCCATAAGCCCCTGCGCTTAGCGGCGGGCTGGCCACAGGTCCACCTGAACATGGCGAAACGGTGCTATTCACAACTTGTTCAATAGGATTGTTGCATGCACAAGGCATGACGATGCTCCGCCGCCTTCTCCTTGCTGCTGCCAGCGTGCTGGCCCTGGCTGCCGCCGCACCGGCGGCCAACGCCCAGATTCGCAACGAACAGGACCGTGCCCGCCAGGATCTGGCAGCCGGCCATGTGCGCTCGCTGCGCGAGATCGAGGCGCGCGTGCTGCCGATGATGCGCGGCGCGCAGTATCTCGGGCCTGAATACGATCCCCAAGCGCGGGCCTATCGCTTGAAATTCATTCGTGAAGGCCGGGTGGTGTTCGTCGATGTTGATGGCCGAACGGGCCAGGTCATGGGCGAATCGCGCTGATATCCCCCGCCGGTTACACGGCATGATGCGCCACGCGGGAACCGTTTCTTGACCGTTCAGGTTCCTGGCGTCATCTAACCACCATTCCAGCACGTTCGCGCCGCCCGTCCATCCGGGCAGCCGGCGCCAGAAGGGGCCAATTGCCATGCGTATCCTGATCGTCGAGGACGAACCGACCCTGGGGCGGCAGCTCAAGTCCACGCTCGAGCAGAACGGCTATGCCGTGGACCTGTCGACCGATGGGGAAGACGGCCACTTCCTTGGTTCGACCGAAGACTATGACGCGGTGATCCTCGATCTGGGCCTGCCCGAAATCGACGGGCTCACCGTGCTGGGCATGTGGCGCAAGGAAGGCCGCAAGTTCCCCGTCCTCGTGCTCACTGCGCGTGACAGCTGGTCCGACAAGGTTGCCGGCCTAGATGCTGGCGCTGACGATTATCTCGCCAAGCCGTTTCAGACCGAAGAACTCATCGCCCGCCTGCGCGCGCTGATCCGCCGCGCCTCGGGCAATTCCTCGTCCGAACTGATCGCCGGCGATGTGCGCCTCGATACCCGCTCGGGCCGCGTCACCCTGCAGGGTGAGCCGGTCAAGCTGACGGCGCAGGAATACAAGCTGCTGTCCTATCTGCTTCACCACAAGGGCAAGGTGGTCAGCCGCACGGAATTGATCGAACACATCTATGATCAGGATTTCGATCGCGATTCCAATACGATCGAAGTGTTCGTCACGCGCATTCGCAAGAAGCTGGGCGCCGATGTGATCACCACGATCCGGGGCCTGGGCTACAGCCTCGACGATCCGGCGGCCGTGCGCGGATAAGGGCTGCGGCGTGAACCGGCTGGCCCGCCTCCTGCTGCGGCTGGGCTTCGGGCGCCACCGCGCCGAAGCCGCCGCTGCCACGGCAGGCGGGCGCCAGCACACCGGCTCGCTGTCGCGGCGTATGCTGCTGATCGCGTTTGCCTGGGTCACGGTGCTGTTGCTGGGCGGCGGCCTGGCGCTTGATCGCACGCTGACCGGACTGGTCACCCGCAATTTCGATGACCAGCTCAACTACATGCTCACCGCCATGGTCGCTTCGGCCGAAATCGGCCCAGATGGGGAGGTGTTCTTCAACCGCACCCTGGGCGACCAGCGCTTTCTCGAACCCAACAGCGGCCTCTACTGGCAGATTTCGGGGCAGGGGCATGACGATTTCCCCTCCCGCTCGCTGTGGGATCGTACGCTGAAGCTGCGCGCCGATCACGTCGACACGGCGCCGCACATCTACGATTCCAACCAGTTTGGCGATAACGAGCGGCTGCGGATGATCGAGCGTTCGGTCATCCTGCCGGGCAGCAACACGCTGTGGCAGTTTTCCGTGGCGGCCAGCCGTGGCGAACTTGATGCGCAGATCACCCGTATCCGTGCGATCCTGGTCTGGTCATTCCTGGTCTTGGGCATGGGCCTGTTCATCATGGCCGGCCTGCAAACCTATTATGGCCTGGGCCCGTTGCGCCGCGTGCGCCGCGCGATTGCGGCCATGCGCGAAGGCGGCGCATCGCGCGTGAACGAGCCGCTGCCCCTGGAAGTCCAGCCGCTGGTCGAGGAAATCAACCTGCTGCTGGCCCATTCGGAAAAGCAGGCGGAAGAAGCGCGCACCCATGCCGGCAATCTCGCCCATGCGCTGAAAACGCCACTGACCGTGGTGATGAACGCGGCGACTGCCCACGCGCCCGATCTGTCCGATACGGTGATCCGGGAGGCGGCGGTGATGCGCCGCCAGGTTGATCACCACCTCGCCCGCGCCCGCGCCGTCGGCCGCCGCGCCACTGGCCTGTCGCGGGCCACGGTATGGGAAAGCGCCGATGCCGTGGTGCGTGCCGTCACCCGGCTCTATGCCGATGTGCGCTTTGACCTTGATGGCAACCGCGAGGCGGGCGTGGCGATCGAGCGGCAGGATCTTGATGAAATCCTGGGCAATCTCATCGAGAACGCGGCCAAGTATGGCGGCGGATCGGTGTTCATCACCATCGACGCCGTGCCCACCGATCCGCGCTTTTGCGATATCTGGGTGGAAGACGACGGCATGGGCATTCCCGAGGTGGAGCGGGAGCGGATTTTCGACCGTGGCGCCCGGCTCGATACCGGCAAGCCCGGCACGGGCCTGGGGCTCGCCATCGTGCGCGACGTGGCCGAACTCTATGGCGGCGCGGTGACGCTGGGCGAAAGCGAAGACCTGGGCGGCCTGTTAACGACCCTGCGCCTCCCCCGCGCCAAATAAAAGATCCTCCCTCCGCAAAGCGGGGGGAGGGGCACCGCCGGCGAAGCCGGTGGTGGAGGGGGGCGCTGTGCCGCGCTACTCCCCCCGCTCGCGCGGATGGGCATTGCGATAGGCATCGAGCAGCGTCGCCGCATCCACCCGCGTATAGATCTGCGTCGACGACAGGCTGGCATGACCCAGCAATTCCTGCAGGCTGCGCAGATCGGCCCCGGCGCCCAGCAGGTGCGTGGCAAAGCTGTGACGCAGGGCATGGGGCGTGGCTGTGGCCGGTAGGCCCAGCGCCACGCGGGCGCGGGCCATGGCGCGCTGCACCAGGCCAGGCGAGAGCGGCCCGCCCTTGGC
>NZ_KE148405.1:0-200 GCF_000410615.1 Novosphingobium sp. B-7
TCGATCTGGCCGGGCACGCCGAGCACGCCGGCGACGCGCAGGCGCATGTTGCCCGGATCGTTGAGCTGGGCCCACTGCGCCATGCGGGCGGTGAGCTGATCGGCGGGCACGTCCTGCGCGGCCATGTCGCGCGCCTCGCGCCAGTGGCCGGCCATGGCCATGGCATAGGCCAGGTTCTGGCGGGTCTTGGGCGTATCATC
>NZ_KE148405.1:460-839 GCF_000410615.1 Novosphingobium sp. B-7
GCGCTGCCCAGCAGCATGCGATAGCCCGGGTTGCGCGGATCGGCCAGGACCGCCTGCTCTGCCAGGGCGACGGCCTTGACCGCTTCCCCCCCGGTCAGCGCCGATTGCGCGCGGGCGGCGGACTGCCCCGGATGGACCGAGCCCTGGGCACAACCGGCGACGAGGCCGGCGGCCAGGGCCGTGGTGGCCAGCGAGAGGATCATGCGATGGGACATCATGGGCGTTTCCCGCAAAAGCATCAGCGCGGCCGCCGCAACGGGGCGGCGCGCGTGGAGGGCAAGGGTTCGGATTGAGGCAACTGGGCCAGCACGTCTTCAAGGCCGGGCGTGGCATCGACCAGGCGATCGAGCGCCTCGATCAGCAGCGACTGGGCACTGCG
>NZ_KE148405.1:908-1285 GCF_000410615.1 Novosphingobium sp. B-7
TTCTTGCCGGGCAATTGTTCCACATCGAGCGCGGCGCGGCGGTTGGCCGCCACCTTGCGGTCAAGCACCGCCGAAAGCTGGGCGATCTGGCGCAGCACTTCGGGGCGGCTGTCATCCTCGCCGGCCTCTTCCAGGGCGACGACTTCGGCCAATGGCAGCGCGGGCTCGGCGTCAGGCACGATGGCCGCGTCGGGTTCGATGCCGGCCCAATCGAGCGAGACATGGCTGCGCATCGCCGGGCGCGCGGCGCCCTTGCGCGCCAGCAGCGATCCGGTGAGCGAGGCAAATGGCTTGGTTTCAGGCGTGCCCATGGTTGCGTCTCCCTCGCTCACGAACCGGCCACGCGGCGCCCGAAGCTGCCGACCGGGCGCGGCGCG
>NZ_APCQ01000782.1:0-201 GCF_000410615.1 Novosphingobium sp. B-7
CTCTGCCAGCGGATCGGCATCGACCAGGCCCACCGCCAGCAGTTCGGCCAGCGCAGCCTGCCAACCCGCGTGATCGAGCCCGCGCAGCTGCAGGTTGCCCCGCCGCGACACATCGATCAGGCCATTGCCATGCCGCACGGCAAGCGCGCATACCGCTTGCGCAGCATCGCGAGACAGGCGCGCCAGGCGCGGCTTGATGCG
>NZ_KE148406.1:0-8513 GCF_000410615.1 Novosphingobium sp. B-7
CGCTTGCCGATGCAGGCGCGACGGTCACGCTGGCGGCACGCAGCGCCGACGAGATCGCGGCAGCCGCAGCGGCCATCCGCGATGCCGGTGGGGCTGCCGAGGCCGTGGTCCTCGACGTGGCCGACCATGCGGCGGTTGCGGCATTCTTCGTCGGCCGCCCGGCCTTTCACGTGCTGGTCAACAACGCCGGAACCAATCGCCCCATGCCGATGTGGCAAGTGGGCGAAGCCGATTACGATGCGGTGATGGATCTCAACGTGAAGGCGGCGTTCTTCGTGGCGCAGGCCTGCGTACAGGCGATGATCGCCCAGGGCGTGCGCGGCAGCCTGATCCACATCGGCAGCCAGATGGGCCATGTCGGTGGGCCCAACCGCAGCCTCTACTGCGCGAGCAAGTGGGCGCTGGAAGGCATGAACAAGGCCTTTGCGCTGGACCTTGCCCCCCACGGCATCCGCAGCAACACCATCGCCCCCACGTTCATCGAAACCCCGATGACGCGCCCGTTCTTTGCCGACGAAAGCTTCAGGGCGAGCGTGCTGGGCAAGATCAAGCTGGGGCGGCTGGGCACGGTGGAAGACCTGATGGGTGCGGTGCTGTTCCTGGCGGGCGACGCCAGCGCGCTGATGACCGGGACCAGCCTCGTGGTCGACGGCGGCTGGACCGCAGACTGATTTTTCACAAGGAATTTGCACATGTTCGAGCCGTTTCCCGGAAACTACATCTGGAACCTGGGGATCAACCTGGCGCTGATCGCCGGGGGCAACCATGGCGAACTGGACGAGGTATGCCGCCCGGTGCGCGAGGCCGCCAAGGCCGGCGCCGATGCCGGATCGGCACAACTGTTCGACAGCTGGATCGCGGTGGCAGACCAGGTGACGCGCAATGCGCAAGCCGACGAAGCGGAAGGCTTCCTGCTGTCCGCCGGAACCAAGTATCTGCGGGCATCGGGCTATTACCTGGGGGCAGAGCGACTGCAGAGCCGTGACTATGCCCCGCGCTGGGCGGCCTATGACAAGGGCCTCGAACTCTATCTGAAGGGCGCCCGGCTGCGCGGGCAGCATGTCGAAAAGGTCGAGATTCCCTACGAGGGATCAAGCTATACCGCGCTGTTCTACCACGATGGCTCGGGCACGCCGCGGCCTACGCTGGTGTCGGTCAATGGGCTCGATTCGATGAAGGAACAGGTGGCCATGGCCGGCCACGCCGCGGTAAACCTGGAGCGCGGGATGAACACCCTGTTCGTCGACCAGCCCGGCACCGGCGAGGCGATCCGCAAGCGGGGCCTGCCGGCGGTCTATGACGCGGAGCGCTGGGGCAGCCCGGCGCTGGACTATCTGCTGACACGCAGCGACGTGATCCACGATCGCATCGGCATTTTCGGGCTGTCGTTCGGCGGCTATCACGCCCCGCGCATCGCCGCCAATGATCCGCGCTATGCCCTGTGCGCGGTCATGGGGGCAAACCACGTGTGGGGCCAGCGCCAGCGCGAGCGCGTGGCCAACGAGGGCGAGAACCCGGTGCCCCACTACTGGGACCACGTCATGTGGGTGTTCGGGATCGACGACCGGGATGCCTTCCTGAACTATGCCGACAGCATCACCCTTGACGGGCAGGTGGAAAAGATCCGGGTGCCATTCCTCGTCACCCATGGCGAAAACGACCGCCAGATTCCCGCCTTCAACGCCCAGCGCAGCTATGACCAGGCGGTCAACAGCCCGAAGCGCACGCTGCGGGTGTTCACCAAGGCTGACTTCGAGGTGGAGCACTGCGGCGCGGACAACGGCACGGGGATGCGCGACTACATCGCCGATTGGTGCGCACAGACGTTTGCGGAGATGGGATGATGGCAGCCAGAGCAGCAGCGCGCTGATGGCCGACTTCGCCTTCCACCACGCCGGGGTCTCAGTGCCCGATCTGGATGCCGCGATCGCCTGGTATCAGCGGGTGCTGGGCTTCACCCTCGAAAAGCGCTTCTACATCGAAGCCGCGCGCAGCCACACCGCGATGGTGCGCAAAGGCCCGCTGCGCTTTGAAATCTTCGAGGTGGAAGGCGCGGCACCCCTGCCCGAAGACCGGCGCCACCCACCGCGCGATGTGAAGACCCACGGCAACAAGCACGCGGCGTTCCAGGTGCCAGACCTCGACGCGTTCCTGGCGGAGATGGAGCAGAAAGGCGCCGACATCGCCTTTGTCGTGCGCGAAAGCTTTGGCAAAGGATGTTTCATCCGCGATTGCGCCGGCAACCTGATCGAGTTCGTGGAAGAGCCCGAAGCCTGACGGACGTGCCACAGGCCCGCGCTGGGAAAGCAAACATCGCCAAGCGCAGGCTGCGGGGCAAGGAATATCGGCAATTTTACGCAAGCGACCACGCGCGTCACCACTGTTAATCAGTGATTGAATCGGGTTGACCCTCACTCCATGCGACCCTACTGATCGCCGCTCGATAACGGGCTGCGACCGGCGGCGAATGGAGAGATGACGTGGCAGGCTTCCGCTTCAGCGTATCGCGCTATGGTATCGTACCTCTGCCGGCTGCGCGCCGCGCCGCCATGAAATGGCGTGCGCGTGGCGTGGCGGCCACCTCGGCTTTGCTGGCGGTGGCAGCACTCCTGCCTGCTGGCCCCGCTTTTGCGCAGTCCGGGATTTCCACCGAAGTCGTAGCGGCCCCAGCCCAACCCGACACCGTGCTGCTGCCCACGGCGGAACGCGTCGACCGCGAGGTCTGGCACAAGAGCGACGGCGGCAGGCTGGCGGTGCGCAATGTCACCCGGGCAACGCTGACCCTGTTTCGCCCGGCAGAGCCACGCACGCGCGCGGCCGTCATCATTGCCCCGGGCGGCGCGTTCCTCGGGCTCGAAATGGACAAGGAGGGCTGGCTGATCGCCCGCTGGTTCGCCAGCCACGGAGTCACGGCATTTGTTCTCAAGTACCGGACATTGCCGACGCCGCCAGACCAGAAAGTGTTCGTCGCCGAACTCGACAAGATGATTGCAGGACAGCCCAGCGTTCTCGCACCGCCTGCCGATACGCCACCAGCAGCGCTGGCCGATGGCCTGGCCGCACTGCGCTATGTGCGCGGGCATGCGGCCGAACTCGGCATCGACGCAAAGCGCGTCGGTTTCATGGGCTTTTCGGCAGGCGGCTTCCTCACCCGCAGCGTGATCGAGCACGGCGGCGCCGACAAGCCCGATTTCGCCGCGCCGATCTATCCCAACATGGGGCCGATGCAGGTCCCGGCCGATGCACCACCGATGTTCGTGGCGATCGCCGCCGATGACTTTTTGCTTGCCCGGCAACAGGGCCTGCCGTTGCTGGAAAGCTATCGTGCCGCGGGGCGATCGATCGAGTTCCACCTCTTCTCAAAAGGCGGCCATGGCTTTGCCGCCGCAGCGGCCGGATCGCCGGAAGAGGGCTGGCTGGACCTGATGCTCCGCTGGATGCGCACCCAAGGCCTGCTGGCCACACGAGGAGACAAGTGATGCAAACCGATCGTCGCAGCCTGCTCGCTTCGGCCATGGCACTCGGCGCTGCCGCCGGCACGCCGGTGCTGGTCCGGGCGGCGCAGGGCGCACCGCTCAGCCCGGCTTTCCCATCCGGCTTCCTGTGGGGCGCCTCGACCGCCGCGCACCAGGTGGAAGGCAACAACCTCAATGCCGACCTGTGGGTGATCGAGAATCTGCCCAACACCATGTTCGCCGATCGTTCGGGCGACGCGGCCAACAGTCTGGAGCTGTGGCCGGTGGATCTCGACCTGGTAAAGGGCCTTGGCCTCAACACCTATCGCTTCAGCCTGGAGTGGGCCCGGATCGAGCCTGACAAAGGGCATTTCTCCAATGCCATGCTCGATCACTATAAGGCGATGATCGCCGGGTGCCGCGCACGCGGGATCAAGCCGGTCGTGACCTTCAATCATTTCACCACCCCGCGCTGGTTCGCCGCGCAGGGCGGCTGGGGCAACCCGGAATCGGTCACGCTGTTTGCCCGCTTCTGTGATCGGGCGGTGCGCCATCTTGGCGCCGGCATCGAGCTGGCCTTGACCTTGAACGAGCCCAACCTGGCCGGCTTGCTGGGCGAATTGCTGCCCGCCCAGCTGGTTGCCGGCGACAAGGCCATGCAGGAGGCCGCCGCCCGCCAGTTGGGCGTGGCGCAGTATGCGCCCGGCGTGGCGATCTGGGTGGAAGAGCCGGCCACCTACCGCGCCCACATGATGGAGGCCCATCGCCGCGGCGTGGCCGCCATCAAGAGCGTGCGGCCCGACCTGCCGGTCGGCGTCAGCCTTGCCATCATCGACGACCAGGCGATCGGACGCCATTCGCTGCGCGATCGCATGCGCGAACGCTACTATGGCGAATGGCTGCGCCTGGCCGCCCAGACCTGCGACTTTATCGGGGTGCAGAACTACGAACGCAAAGTCTGGAACGACCGTGGCGTGGTCCCCCCACCGGCCGACGCGCGCAAGAATTTCACCGGCGCCGAGGTCTGGGCGGGATCACTGGCCGGCGCGGTGCGCTATGCCTGGGAAGCAACCAAGCTGCCGGTCTATGTGACCGAGCACGGCGTCAACACCACCGACGATTCTCTGCGCCAATGGCTGATCCCCGCCGCGCTGGCCGAACTCAAGCGCGCTATCGACGATGGCGTCCCGGTCCGCGGTTATATGCACTGGTCGCTGCTCGACAATTTCGAATGGGGTTTCGGCTACGCCCACCGCTTCGGCTTGCACAGCGTCGACCCAGCCACTTTCGCTCGCACCGCCAAGCCGAGCGCTGCCGTGCTAGGCGCCATCGCCCGACGGAACAGCCTGTAATTGCCGATATCTGGGGGACGCTCTGGAGCGTGGTCCTGGTGGGCGGTGACGGGCTCGAACCGCCGACCCTCTCGGTGTAAACGAGATGCTCTACCAACTGAGCTAACCGCCCCCGTGCGGGGAAGCCGGCCTTTGCGGGATTTGGTGGGCAAGGTCAATGGGGTTCACGCGCTGTCGGTCACCCGGAAGGCAAGCCGGGCGATGCCGTGGGCCGGAACGGTGACGCGCCATAGCGGCTGGCCGTTCTTGCGGGTGAGTGGGTGCGATGGGCTAGTCAGGCGCTGACCCTCGCCCAGCGGGATGGCCAGTTCCACGATGACCGGCTGATCGCGGCCGTTGGTGACGGCGGCGATATGATCGTGCGCACGCGCGTCATCGCGCTGGCGCCCATCGGCCTCGGCCAGGTACACGGCGGTGGCTTCGCCCAGTTCGATGTCGATCTCTTCGCCCACGGCCTTGTCGTCGATACGGCCCTCGCCCACAGGCAGCGTCGTGGCGCCGTGCGGTTCGAGGACCACGACGTGGCCCGCCGGCAGGGCCAGGCCCAGCCCCGCCGCCTTGCGATTGTTCAGCCGTAGCGCCTGGCGCAGAGGCTGGTCTTCGTGTTCGTCCAGTTGCAGCGTGCCTTTGTAGAATGGCTGCACCTTGACGGCGCGGCGATCGGCAAAGGCCATCTGCTTTTGCGCGCGCGGGGCGATCATGGTCGGCAATGGCAGGCGATAGAGCTTGAGATCGCCCAGCGCCTCTTGCTGCGCCATGACCGGGGCGCGGCGCTGGGCAGTGACGACGATATACTCCTTCGCTGCTACCGGGGCGGGGGCCATGAACTCCACCATCGGTGGAGGTGGCGGCGGAGGAGGTGGCGGCAGCGCCGTCTCGCATGTAAACAACAGCGATTGGTCATCGCCAAACCGATTTTCCCACCCGCGCGTCTGCTTTTCGGGCTTGCCAGCGACCACCGCTGCGGCGGCCCCGGCAAACGCGGTATCGTCGCTGCTCGCCAGCGTGATCCAGGCGGCCAGATCAAGGTGGCGCCCGTCGCGCGCCATGGTCAGGACATAATCCGCCCGCCAATCGAATCCCCAGGCGAGATAGCTGAGCGTGACCCGGCCATGCATTGCGGCAGGCGCCCTGGTCTGCACCGACAGCGTGGGCTTGGCCACCAGCCCGGCGGGCAGATCGGCATAGCTGATATATTCATCGGGCCAGGCGCAGCGCGCGCTGCGGAAACCATCGCGCGTCTGGATCACGGCAGCGCCATCAGGCCCGGAGCGGATCACAGCCTGCTCTTCCACCACCGCGCCACTGCGGGGATCGGTATGGCGCACAATCACCGGGCGGCCAAAGCTGCGGGCATAGAGATTGCGGGCGCCGATCAGATCAGCGTCGAGGTTCTGTTCGGCCACCCCCGCCGGCAACCCACGGACCAGCGCGGTTTCCGCCAGCATGCCTGCCGCCACCCCTTCAAACCGCACCGTGGCTGGCCCGGCAGGCAGGTCCACATCGCGGGTTTCGGTGACGAGGGCATAGCCGCGCAGCCAGCCGCGATCGAATGCCGCATCGGCGGCGCGCCCCGGTTCGCGGTAGATGGTGACGGCCACGCTGGCCGGCGCCGCGGACGTCACGGCCTGCTGCGCCAGGGCCAGGCCGGGCCACAGGGCCATGGCCGCGATCAGAGTGCGCATGATCGCGCCGCTCAATAGCGGGTGTCGATCGCGGCGGTCAGCGTTACCGCGCCGCGCGCCGGCACGGTGACATGCCAGACCCGGCTATCAAGCGAGAGCTGGCGGCCAGGCAGGCTCTCGGCCGAAACGCGGGTATCGTGCCAGCCATCGTCCAGGCCATCCTGGATCACGTCAACCTCCACCGGCACCGCGCGGGCATTGGTAACCTTCCACGCCATCTGGGTGCGCCAATACGTGGGGTGCTGTTCGATCGTGTATGTGACCGGCGCCGCATCATTACGGGTGATGCGCCATTGCGCGGTGCGTTCCCACTCGCTCGCGGTGATCTTTTCGCGCTTTTCGACGGTCGGCTGCACCTTCACGTCGAACGCCACGCCGGTTTTCAGCGCCAAATCCGATCCCATCGGCGTATGCGGCAGCGGGCTTTCACCCACGAACTGCGGATTGCCGCGCGCGTCGCGCATATAGACGCGCATCGTGCCAGCCGGCAGGGCATCACCCAGGCCGCCATCCTTGGCCGACGTAAAGGCGAGCACGGTATCGACGCTTTCGCCCTCTTCCGCGCTGTGCTGCCAGCCGTTGCGATATTGATAGACCTTGCGCGCCGGCACCCCGGCCACATTGAGGAAACTCACCTGCTTGGTCTGGGCATTGGCGACGGTGGTGCGCCCGGCCAGCGGATAGACATGGAAATCGCCCAGCGTCTCGCGCCCGTCGGCCCCGCCCGTGCCCATGCGATTGCCCATCGGGCGGCGCGGTGGACGGACATAGCGATCGCCATCGTCAGCCGCGTTGCTACCCGGCTGCCCCGCCACCAGCATGACGCGGGCATTGGGAAAGCCCGTGCCGGTCGTGTTGTTGAGCGTGATCCAGCCCTGGACATCGAGCTTGCCTGCGCTTTCATCGAACAGCGCCACATAATCGGCCTTCCAGCCGAATCCACCCGACAGATAGCGCAAGCCCACCGCGCGCGTGCCGGCGCTGGCCGCATCGAGCGTGACCGACAGCGTCGGGCGGGCGCGCAGGCCGGCAGGCAGGCCAGGGTAGACCACGCGGCCGGGCATATTGCGCAGGATCTCGATCCGGTTGCCGACCTGGACGACGGCGCCATCGTTGTTGGCCAGCACGTGCGCGCGCGTGGCCACTTCCTGGCCATCAGGCGTGGTGCGCACCACGCTCACATCCTGGCCCACCGACTTGTCGAGCAGCTTATCGGGCGTCAGCAGGTCGTAGTCGAAATTCTGTTCCACCACGGCAGCGCCGGGCGCCGAAAGGGTGACGGTTTCGGGCCGGATCTGGGCAGAGACATCGGGAAATTCCTGGCGGCTGATGCCCTTGGGCAGATCGATGCGCCGCACGTCTTCGACCAGGGCCATGTCGGCATAGATCGTCAGCGCCACATCACCCTGCGCGCTTGCGGCCTCGACCCCATTGGCGTCAGCCATCGCTGGCGCGGCGCCAAGCGCTGACGCCAGAGCCACGCCCAGCGTCGAAACCGTCAACCGTGGCCGCATCGCATTCTCTCCCGCATGGTCCGTGATGGCACGATAACCGATTGTTTCGCTTATACCATCGCCGATCGCACCAGCGCGGCGCAAAACGACGGCCATGCCTCTGCCGCCGCGCTTGAGCCAAACGGCATGCGCGCCTAAAACCCCGGCATGGCCGATGCAGCGCATATCAAGATCAAGCTACAGCTCTATTGCGGCGAGGCGATCGCCATGGGGCCGGGCAAGGCCGACCTGCTCGATGCCATCGCGCGCGAAGGCTCGATCTCGGCCGCCGGGCGCGCCATGGGGATGAGCTATCGCCGCGCCTGGCAACTGGTGGATGTGATGAACCGCTGCTGGCACGGGCCGCTGGTGGAAACCTTTCCCGGCAGCGCCCATGGTGGCGGGGCCAAGGTAAGCGACCTGGGGCAGCGCGTGCTGGCGCATTATCGCGCGCTTCAGGCACGGCTGGCCGGCGATGCCACCTGCGCCGATGCGCAGGCGCTTGCCGGCCTACTGCGGGCCGAGCCG
>NZ_KE148406.1:8523-10831 GCF_000410615.1 Novosphingobium sp. B-7
AGCCGCTGGAACGGCAGGACGAGCGCGCGGGTTAAGGAGGTAAACGCCCCCTCCGACGGCCTGCGGCCGCCACCTCCCCCACGGTGTGGGGGAGGATCTTTTGGGTTCAGCCTTCGCGGCGGCGCGGCGGGCCCTTGCGGTGCGTGCGGGGGCCATCGTTGCGCGGGCCATCACCGCGCGGCGGGAAGCCTTCGCGCGGGCGGTTGGGGCCATTGCCCTGGCGGCGGTTGGTGCGGGCCATTTCGCGCGGCGGTTCGCTCGGTTCGATGCGGATGCCGGTTTCATCCTCGGCGCCTTCGCGCGCGGTGCGCTGCAACGCGGCGCGGAAACGATCTTCCATCGCCTTGGGCACCTGGAAGTAGGTTTCGCTCGGGCCGATGCGGATCGCACCGATCTCGTTGCGGGTGATGTGGCCACGGCGGCACAACAGCGGCAGCAGCCAGCGCGGATCGGCGTTCTGGCGGCGGCCGATATCCATGCGGAACCACGACACGTCGTCAAAGCCCGTGCGGTGCGTGGCCTTGCGGCCTTCCTCGGTCGACAGGTCGATGAGGTCTTCGGGCTGCGGCATGGCCGAGCGATAGCTGCGCACCAGCGCCAGCGCGATATCGCGCACTTCCATGCGTTCCATCAGCGTGTCGGCCAGGGCCACGTCATCTTCGAGCACGTCTTCGGCGTCGACCGGGGCCAGCAGCTTTTCGAGCAGGCGCTCGCGGTCACGCTCGCGAATCTGGGCAGCGCCGGGGGCCGGCATCCATTCCGCCTCGATCCGCGCGCGGCGCAGCATTTCTTCCAGGCGGCGGCGGCGCGGATAGGGCACCACCAACACGGCCGTGCCCTTGCGACCGGCGCGGCCGGTGCGGCCCGAACGGTGCTGCAGGGTTTCCGCGTCACGCGGCACTTCCACGTGGACCACCAGGCTGAGCGAGGGAATGTCGATCCCGCGTGCGGCCACGTCGGTGGCCACGCAGATGCGGGCGCGCCCGTCACGCAAGGCCTGGATCGCCTGGTTGCGCTCGTTCTGGCTGTGCTCGCCCGACAGCGCCACGGCGGCGAAGCCGCGCTCGACCAGCGTGGCATGCAGGCGGCGCACATTGTCACGCGTGGCGCAGAACAGCATGGCCGTTTCCGCCTCGTGGAAGCGCAGCAGGTTGATCACCGCGTTCTCGATGTCGTTGGGCGAGACGGCGACAGCCTGGTAGCTGATGTCGCCATGGCCCTGGCGATCGTCGATCGTGGAGATGCGCAGCGCGTCGCGCTGATACTGCTTGGCCAGCACCGCGATCGGACGCGGCATGGTGGCCGAGAACAGCAGCGTGCGGCGCTCTGCCGGGGTGGCGTCGAGCAGTTCTTCCAGGTCTTCGCGGAAGCCCATGTCGAGCATTTCGTCGGCTTCATCGAGGACGACGAAGCGCAGGGCCGAAAGATCGAGCGCGCCGCGTTCGAGATGGTCGCGCAGGCGGCCGGGCGTGCCGACCACGATGTGCGCACCATGGTTGAGCTGGCGGCGTTCCTTGGACGGGTCCATCCCGCCAACGCAGGTGGCGATGCGCAGGCCGGCCTTTTCATAAAGCCAGGCAAGTTCGCGGCTGACCTGAAGGGCCAGTTCACGCGTGGGGGCAATGGCCAGGGCCAGCGGCGCGCCGGCCGGCGGCACGCCATCGCCAAGGAGATCGGAAGCCATGGCCACGCCAAAGGCAACGGTCTTGCCAGAGCCGGTCTGGGCAGAAACCAGAAGGTCGCGGCCGGCCGCTTCCGCTTCGAGCACGGCGGCCTGGACCGGAGTCGGTTCGGCATAGCCACGGGCGGCAAGGGATTCGGCAACGGCAGCAGGGAGAGATGAAAAGGGCATGAAACTCAACGGGTCTGGGCCGGGCCGCAACGTGGGCAGGGACCGGCTGGGGATATTACACGGGTGTTTATAAGGCCAGACGACAGTGCCACGGCCTCACCACGCGAAGCCCGATATACCATCTCTCGGCCCCCGCCCCCTAGCGGGTTGTTCCTTTCGCCGCCATGACCAAATGCGAAAAATCGCCCTGATCGCGGCAATTCTTCGAAAAACTGCCTATTTCGGCACAATGGTCAGCGGTGGCAGCGGGTGCCAACCCCACGGATTGGGGGAAAACCCGGTCACGCGGCTGCGCACCAGCGACCAGCGCAACGGCCGCGCGATCGGGATGAAGCTGTTGGCCGCCGTGACGGCGGTTTCGGCCTGCGCCAGCAGGGCCATGCGCGCCTGCGGATCGCGCTCTGCCCGGGCCTGCGCGGCCAGGGCATCGCCTTGCGGGCTGCACCCTGCCGGGCT
>NZ_APCQ01000189.1:0-17154 GCF_000410615.1 Novosphingobium sp. B-7
AGATATAGCTCAACCCGTCATCGGTCACGATCCAGCGTTCGGCAATGGCGGGCACCACGCGGCCTTGCGCGTCAAAGCCCACCAGCCCTTCGACCGTGGCGGCACGCAAGACCTGCGCGGCCGGCGTGGGACGCGGCGCGGCGGTTTGAAAGGCGCTGTCGTCACCCGCCAAGGCCACCGGCAGGGCGCCGCGCCGATCGCCCCCGCAACTGGCCAGCATAAGGGCGACACCGGGCAAAAGCACCGCCGCAGCGCGGCGCAGATGGCAAGACGGGGGAGCCATGCCCACCTGCCTAGCAGATCAGCCGTGGCAGGCCAGCAAAGATGCCGGCGCCGGCGATTTCAGTGTTTCAGCAGCAGCGCCAAGCCGAACGCGTCACAGCTTGCGCAAGCGCTTGCCCTCTGGCTGGGCGAGCGGCGGCCGGACATAGCGCGGCGCGTAATCGTCAGACGGCTGCGTGGCCACTGGCTCGCGTGCCAGCTTGGGATCGATCTGTTCGACAAAGGCAATGCCAAAGCGGGTATCCTGGACCCAGGCCACCACACCTTCGACCCAGCCGATATGGCGCAGGTTGGCCTCAAGCCGCATGCCCCGCACCACGCGCAGCGCGCCTTCGGCCATCATCCCACCGGCCGAAAGATTGCGCACGCGCACGCGATGCTCACCGTCCTGGCCGTCTAGGCGCAGGTCGGCCATCAGGAAAAGGCTGTCACGCCCCAATTGCCGATGGTCGATATCAGTCACCGTCAGGTTCCGTTTCCAACAAGGTGGGCCAAGCGGCATGGGCCCGGCGCTATGTGGCTGCCAGCGAGCAGCTTGCGCCCGCACCTGCCACCTTTCGCACCGGTCCATGTGCAAAGGGATAAACGAAAACGGCAAAGAAATCTTTAAATTTCCCGCTCGCAGCGGCAAAAAGCCCCTTGCCATCGGGGGACAGCGGCCTTGGTGGTATTTACCGCAATGCCGATGGTGCGCCTGTGCGGCCATCATGGGCTGGGCAGGACCACCTTGGCCCTGCCGGCGCCATCACATATCGCGCGAGATCTTTTCGCGACGCTCGTGCGCCTGCTGCGCTTCCACCGTCATCGTCGCGATCGGGCGGGCAATCAGACGCCCCAGGCCGATCGGTTCACCGGTCACTTCGCAGAAACCATATTCGCCTTCGTCAATGCGGCGCATGGCCGAATCGATCTTGGCAATCAGCTTGCGCTGGCGATCGCGGGTGCGCAGTTCGATGCCCCAGTCGGTTTCGCTCGATGCGCGATCGTTGAGATCGGGTTCACGCAGCGGACCATCCTGCAGGGCCGACAGGGTGCCGGCCGAGGCCGACAGGATCGACTTCTTCCACTCGAGCAAAAGGCGCCTAAAATAGTCGAGCTGCTGCTCGCTCATATAGGGTTCGTCGTCATTCGGAACGTAATCACCCGGCATGGCCCGGCGGGCCTTTGCCAACACGTCAATTTCGTCACCCAGAACCCCAGCCATCCGGCCCTCCGTGTTGCGCCTTCCGACCACCAGGGCCAAAACGCGCCGCGATCGGCGCGACCAGCCCCCGGCTTGCCGCGCCTATAGGCAGGCAGGAAAGGGCGCACAAGCACTTCCTCAACGCTATGTCACATTGCAGCTGAACCTTTGTGAAACAGCGGCATCGTACATTTCGCGGATAAAGCGGCGCACGCGCGGGCACGGCCGCAATCATGCTTAACGGTTTGTTGACCTTAATTGGCGAGCCTTGCCCTGCCACCCGATGGGGAAAGGCAGATTCGCACAGGGGGAACCAAGGACCATGCCGCACGCGCCATCACCGATCACGCTGGTGCCATCCGCACCACTTCATGCCAGCCATGCCGCAGCCGACCGCGCCGACAGCCTGATCGCCGCCTGCCTCGCCGCTGCCGCGCAGGGTGACAGCCACGCGTTTTTCGATCTGGGCGTGGCCTTTTCCACCGGCAGCTATGGTGCCGATTGCGATCTGGTCGAAGCGCACAAGTGGTTCAACCTCGCGGCCGTGGCCGGCCACGACGATGCTGCCCGCGCCCGCGCCGATGTGGCCGAGGAAATGAGCGCGCGCGATATCGCCGAAGCCCAGCGCCGCGCCCGCGAATGGATGCGCGCCGCAACCCGCCACGCCGCCTAAATTTCAGGCTGCCTGATCGCGGCGCCTAGCCCTTGCGATAGGGCGTGTGCCCGGCCAGTTCGAACTGGCCCTGCTCTATCCCGGCGCGCTCGCGCACCAGGAATTCGGCCACCGCGGCGCGAAATCCGCGATCGGCGATATAGTGCGCCGACCATGTCTGCACCGGTTCATAGCCGCGTGCCAGCTTGTGCTGCCCCTGCGCCCCGGCTTCCACCCGGCGCAGCCCCATGGCGATGGCGGCATCGATCGCCTGATAATAGCACAGCTCGAAATGCAGGAACGGCTTTTCCACCACGGCGCCCCAATAGCGGCCGTAGAGCGTATCGCGCCCGATGAAATTGAGCGCGCCGGCGACCGGCTCGCCATCCTCCAGCGCCAGCACCAGCAAGACCTTGTCGGCCATGGTCTGCCCGATCAGGTCGAACGCGGCGCGGGTCAGATACGGCCGCCCCCACTTGCGCGCGCCGGTGTCCTGATAGAACACCCAGAACGCGTCCCAGTGGTCGGCCGTGATGGCAGCGCCGGTCAGCGTCACGATCTCCACCCCGGCCTGGGCAGCGGCGCGTTCCTTGCGCAGGTTCTTGCGCTTGGCCGAAGACAGCGCGCCAAGAAAATCGTCGAACGTGGCATAGCCGCGATTTTCCCAGTGGAATTGCAGGTCTGAGCGCAAGAGCCAGCCGGCTTCCTCGAACAGCGGCACCTGTTCGGGTGCAAGGAACGTGGCATGGGCCGATGACAGGCCGTTCTGGTCCACCAGCGCCTCGGCCGCGCGCAACAGGGGGAGCGCCAGATCGGGGCGGCCGGCACACAACAGGCGCGGGCCAGTCGCCGGCGTGAACGGCGCGGCGATCTGCAGCTTGGGATAATAGTCCCCGCCCGCGCGCTGCCAGGCATCGGCCCAGGCGTGATCGAACACATATTCGCCCTGGCTGTGCTGCTTCAGATAGGCTGGCAGCGCCGCCGCCGGGCGGCCATCGGCGTCGTCGATCAGCAGCGGCAGCGGCGTCCATCCGCTGCGCCCGCCGACCGAGCCGGATTCCTCAAGGAGGGAGAGGAATGCGTGTGACATGAAGGGATTGCCATCCCCGATCAGGCGATCCCAATCCGCCGCCGGGATATTGCCCACCGCTCCTTCGACGCGTGCGGTCAGCGTCATGGCGCCGCCCGCCTCACGCCGCTGGCGCCGCCAGCAGAACCGGGCCTTCGGCAATCGGCGCATCGGCATAGGTTGCCGCCCGGCTGGCATCATCGGGGGTGCGCACGGTCCAGGTCAGCACTGGAACGCCCCGGCGCCGGGCGAGGCGCACCACAGGATTGGCAATATCGGCAATGTCATAGGCCAGGAATTGGGGACGCGCGCGCCACAGCGCAAGATGCCTCTTGAGGCGGGCGAGCAAGGTGCGCCGCCCCGCCTCGGTCACTACCAGGCCATGCACCACGTGCGGGGAATAGCGGCGAAACCAGGCGGCAACGCGCGGATCGAAGCTCATTACCGCCACGGGCCCGCGATAGCCTTCAAGCAGGCGGCGCACCGCGAGGCACAGCGGCGCGATGCGCTGCGTGGGCGCGGATTTCACTTCGATCAGGAGGGGCACGCGGCCATCGATGCGGTCGAGCAACTGGCGCAGGCCAAGGATCGTTTCACCGCCCACCACCATGCCGGTTTCATCCAGCAGGGTCATGCCAGCAAGTTCTGCGGCGGTGTGGTCGGCCAGGTTGCCGGCCTGCCCGGTCAAGCGATCGAGCGCGCGGTCGTGGAATACCACGACCTGCCCATCGCGGCTGCGCTGCACGTCGCATTCGATGCCAAAGCCGCGCGCAATGGCGGCCTCGGCCGCGGCGAGCGAGTTTTCCGGCACACCCGGGCCATGCAGCCCGCGATGCGCATAGATGGCCTCGCGCAGCCAGCCGGCGCGGGCCGCTGCCCGCGCCGGCAGGAGAAAGCGATCAATGAGCGCGAACAGCAAAGATAGCATCGATTTCCACCGCAGCGCCCAACGGCAGAACCGGCACGCCCACGGCGCTGCGGGCATGGCGCCCAGCATCGCCGAACACCGCCTGCATCAGTTCCGAAGCGCCGTTGGCCACCTTGGGCTGATCGGTGAAATCACCGGTCGAATTGATGAAGGCGCCGAGCTTGACCACCTGCTCGATGCGGTCGAGCGAGCCCAGGGCAGCCTTGGCCTGAGCCAGCAGCATCAGCGCGCAGGCCTTGGCGGCAGCGGCGCCCTGCTCCAGGCTGACGTCTTCACCCAGGCGGCCGGTCACCAGCGCGCCGTCAATGAACGGCAACTGCCCCGAAACATGCAGCAGCCCGCCCGCCAGCACGGTGGGCACATAGGCCGCCACCGGCGCTGCGGCCTGCGGCAGTTCCAGGCCCAGTTCGGCCAGGCGGGCATCGATCGAAACAGTCATTCTCACTCACTCCAGCAAACGCGAAGAAACGGTCAGGCGGCCTCGTCCAGCCGGGCCATCAGCCAGGGCAGCGCATGGTCCCAGGTATCGATCCGCGCATGGGCGTGGCCAGCCTTATGCGCACAATCGATATGCGGGGCGAGCAAGGGCTCTCCGCACAAGTGCAGGCGGATCACCTCGGGCGTCAATTGCGCGGCGGAATGGTGATGCTGGGGCAGATCGTCGATGAACACCGCGCGGGTGGGGTTGTATTCATCGAGAATGGCCTTGAGCGCCGGCCCTTTCGGCCCCTGGTTGGTAAAGACGCGGGCGTTGATGCCCACGCCTTCGAGTTGCGCGGTGCGGGCGTCGCGATAGCTGTGGCCCAGATTGGTCAGGATCACGAAGTCGGCGCGGTCGGCCAGCGCGCCTACAGCCTCCACCGCGCCGGCGATGGCCGGCTGCGTGTGCATCTGCGTGTTGAAGAACAGGTCGAGCAGGCGCCAGATCTCGCGCGATTCCACCCCGCGCCCGTCATGGACATAGCGCATGGCCTTACCGAAATCATTGCTTTCCATCACGAAATCGATGTCGTGGTTGGCTTTGAGCCAAGCCTGGAACGGCGCCACCATGTGCAGCAGCACTTCATCGCAATCGCTGATCACCAGCGGGCGGCTCATACCAGTTTCTCCCGTGCGGCGGCCAAGGCCTGGGGGCTTATATCGAGCGCGTCGGCCGCGGCAACAAGATCGGGCTCATAGGCCATGAGGAAATCGAGCACCCCGCCCAGCACCCCGGCCTGCGCGGCCGGATCGCCCAGGCCCGCGCGCAGGGTTTCGGGCGTCATCCCGCTCAGGGCCAGGAAGCGTTCGGCGCGCTGCCCATCGGCCAGCACCCAGCCGAGCGCGGCCAGCGCCAGATCCTGCGGATCGGGGACGGGGGACGAGGGTTCGCGGATGATTGTCAGAGCCTTTCGAGGTCAATAGAGCAGCGCAGGCGGCGGCCGTACTGGACCGCGCAATAGAGGTGTTCCGTGGCAAAAAGAATTCTGGTTGTCGAGGACAACGACCTCAACCGCAAGCTGTTCTGCGATCTGCTGGTGGCCAATGGCTTTACCGTCGAGCCGGTAGCCGACGGGCGCGAGGCACTCGACCGTGCACGCCAGTTCGTGCCGGGGCTGGTGATCATGGATATCCAGCTGCCCAACGTTTCGGGGCTGGAACTGATCGAGGCGCTCAAGGCCGATCCGGTGCTGCGCCAGATCCCGATCCTGGCCGTCACCGCCTATGCCGGCAAGGGCGACGAGGAACGCATTCGCGAGGCCGGCGCCGAGGGCTATCTGGCCAAGCCGGTGTCCATCAGCCCGTTCATGCAGGCGGTGATGAAACTGATTTAGATCGCGGCCTGTGTATCATCGTCACCCCGCTTTCCCACGGCCACCGCGCAGGAAATCGGCCTCATCGCCCGTTCAGGCTTGACAGGGCAGGCCACAGGCCGCTTTTCCGCCGCAATGTTCTGGCAGGGGCACCGCCCTGCCCCACGGAGTTAGAGAGACGATGGACCGCCCCGCCACTGCCGCCAAGATTGCCGAGCTGATCGAGCCCTTCAACAAGAAGGGCGTGGCCATCACCGATGCCACCACCTTTGCCGGCGACCTGGAGTGGGACAGCCTGACGGTGATGGATTTCGTCGCCGCGATCGAGGACGAGTTCGACATCATCATCAGCATGAATCAGCAGGCCGAGATCGAAACCTATGGCCAGCTGATCGACGCCGTGACCAAGCTGCAAGGGTAAGCACCCCCATGACCGACCTGTTTTCCAAGTTCGACGGCCTGATCGAACAGCGCCGCGCGCTGCTGTCCACTGGCGTCACCGATCCGTTCAACCTGGTGATGGAAAAGGTGATCTCGCCCACCGTTGCGGTGTGCAACGGGCGCGAGACGATCCTGCTGGGCACTTACAACTACATGGGCATGACGTTCGACCCGGACGTGATCGCTGCCGGCAAGCAGGCGCTCGATGAATTCGGTTCGGGCACCACCGGCAGCCGCGTGCTCAACGGCACCTATGCCGGGCACCGCGCCGTGGAAGACGCGCTCAAGGATTTCTATGGCATGGACCATGCCATGGTGTTCTCCACTGGCTATCAGGCCAACCTGGGCATCATCAGCACGATGGCCGGCAAGGGCGATTACATCGTGCTCGACATCGACAGCCACGCCTCGATCTGGGACGGCTGCAAGATGGGCGATGCCGAGGTCGTGCCGTTCAAGCACAACGATATCGAGGCGATGGAAAAGCGCCTCAAGCGCATTCCCGAAGGCGCGGGCAAGCTCGTCGTGCTCGAAGGCGTCTACTCGATGCTGGGCGATATCGCCCCGCTCAAGGAAATGATCGCCATTGCCAAGGCGCACGGCGCCATGGTGCTGGTGGACGAAGCGCACTCGATGGGCTTCATCGGCCCCAACGGGCGCGGCGTGGCCGAAGACCAGGGGGTGCTCGACCAGGTCGATTTCGTGATCGGCACGTTCTCCAAGTCGGTCGGCACCGTCGGCGGCTTCTGCGTGTCGAACCATCCCAAGTTCGAAATCCTGCGCCTGGTGTGCCGTCCTTACGTGTTCACCGCTTCGCTGCCCCCCAGCGTGGTGCACACCGCCAGCACTTCGATCCGCAAGCTGATGCATGCCGCCGACAAGCGCGCCCATCTGTGGGAAAATTCCAAGACCCTGCACGCTGGCCTGACCCAGCGCGGCTTCAAGCTGGGCACGGCAACGCCGCAAAGCGCGATCATCTCGGTGATCATGCCCGATCTGGAGCGGGGCGCGATGATGTGGGAAGCGCTGCTGCACGAAGGGCTCTATGTGAACCTGGCGCGCCCGCCGGCAACGCCAGCGGGGATGACCTTGCTGCGCTGCTCGCTCTGCGCCGCGCACAGCGCCGAGCAGGTGCAGACGATCATCGGCATGTTCGAACGCGCCGGCAAGGCGGTGGGCATCATCTGATGCGCCGGGCAATTGCCAATCTGGCTGGGGCGGGCGCTGGCGCGCTGGCCCTGGCGCTGATGCTGTCGGCGTCGCCGGCATTGGCGGCGCAGGCCGGGCAGCCGGCCGTGCCCGCCCCGGCGCCCAGCGTCACCGTCGCCGTGGCGCCGATCGGCCCGACCGCGATGGTGACCGAGCCCTGCACGCCCAGCCGGGTCGGTGGCTATGACTGGGGCAACCTCTGCCGCTATCAAAAGGCCGATCGCCAGGTGCCGCAACCGCTGCGCGCGGTGTTCATCGGCGATTCGATCACCGAATGGTGGCTGACCACCGCCCCGGCCATGTTTGCCGGCGGCATCGTCGATCGTGGCATTGCCGGGCAGACCAGCCCGCAGATCCTGCTGCGGTTCTATCAGGACGTCGTGCGCCTGCGCCCACGCGTGGTGCACATTATGTGCGGCACCAACGACGTGGCCGGCAACACCGGGCCGACCAGCCCGGATGAATATGCTGCCAACGTGCTGGCGATGGTCGATCTGGCCAAGGCCAATGGCATTGCCGTGGTGCTGGGCAGCGTGCTGCCCGCCGGCGGTTTCAACTGGCGCAGCGAGATGAAGCCAGCCGCACAGATTGCCGCGCTCAATGCCTGGCTCAAAGACCTCGCCCGTGCCCGCGGCCTGGCCTATGCCGACTACTACAGCGCGATGGCCACGCCCGAAGGGGCGATGAAGCCCGGCTTGTCGAGCGATGGCGTCCATCCCAATGCCGCCGGCTATGCCGTGATGGAGCCGATCGCCCGCGCCGCCTTGGCCGAGGCAGAAAAGCCGCGCTGACACACCTACCGTTCCGGCAGACCTGCATGGACGAAAATTGGACACTTGTCCTACCCCCGCCCTATCTGCTTAGATCACAGATAGGGCGGCACAGGGGGTGCCGCGCGATGTGCGAGGTGCCCGCATGCATTCCCTTCGCCTGATTTCGCTATTGGCCGGTTCGGCCTTGGCGGCCAGCGCCGCCCAAGCCGCGCCAGCGCCGGTGGCCGATACCGTGCTGCTGCACGGCCAGATCCACACCATCGACGCGCAGGGCAGTGTTGCCCAGGCGATCGCGATCAAGGATGGGCGCATCGTCTATCTGGGCAGCGACGCCGGGGCCAAGGCGATGGCCGGCCCGGCCACCCAGACCATCGACCTCAAGGGTGGCGTGGTCATGCCTGGCCTGATCGATGCACACATGCACCCGCTGGAAGGCGGCGCCGGGCTGCTCGCCTGCGACCTGCAGTACAAGCGACTGACCGTGCCGGAATTCCAGGCGGCGCTTTCCGCCTGCGCGGCCAAGGATGGTGACGCGGCCAGCGATGGCAAGTGGCTGATCGCGGTGCACTGGTTCCAGCAGGAAATGCAGCCGCTGGGCGTGGACATGACCAAGGCGATGCTCGATGCGCTGCCCACGCGGCGGCCCGTGGCGGTGTTCTCCTCGTTCGGGCATTCTGCCCTGGTCAACAGCAAGGCGCTGGCCCTCGCCGGTATCGATGCCAAGACGCCCGATCCGGTTGGCGGTGCGATCCACCACGATGACAAGGGCGCGCCCACCGGCCTGCTGGAAGACGCCGCGCAAGACCTCGTGCGCAAGCTGGTGCCCACGCCAACGCCGGCCGACGATGTGGTCGCCGCGCGCGCTGCCCTTGCCGCGATGGCAGCGCAGGGCGTGACCACGTTCCTCGATGCCGATGCGCCGCGCGAATCAATCCATGCCTTTTCCGTACTGTCCAAGGCCGGGGAATTGACCGCGCGCGGCCATTTCGCGCCACACATCGCGCCCGAGGAAGGCCCGTCTCCCGAACCGGCCCTGGCGCGCATCGTCGAATGGCGGCGCGCCGATGACCAGGGCGCGGCGCAGGTGCAGCCCACGATCATGGTGCGCACGATCAAGCTCTACATGGATGGGGTGATCACCGCCCCGGCCTTTACCGGGGTGATGCTGCAACCCTATCTGGAAAACCACGGCACGCCGGAAAAGCCCGATTGGCAGCCCGGCATGAACAAGGGGCCGGCGCCCTATTTCCCGCCTGCCGTGCTGGCGCCACTGCTGGAGCGCATCACCGCACTGGGCTTTGACCCGCACATGCACGCCGATGGCGATGGCGCGGTGCGCATCGCGCTCGACGCCGTGGCGGCCCTGCGCAAGAGCCAGCCGACGCGCGACGTGCGCCCGGCGATCGCCCATGACGAGATCGTCGATCCCACTGATTTCCCGCGCTACAAGGCACTGGGCGTCACCCCGGTGCTATCGTTGCAATGGGGCAAGAAGGCCGCTGATACCGTGGCCGGCGCCAAGGATTACCTCGGCCCCAAGCGCTATGCCTTCATGGAGCCTTCGGGCCTGCTGGCCAAGGCCGGCGCGCGCATCACCTTTGGCAGCGACTGGCCGGTCGATCCGCTGAACGAATGGTTTGCCCTGAAAGTGGGGGTAACCCGGCGCAACGATCCCTCGGCGGGGCCGGAATACAGCCAGCCGCTATCGGGCGGACCGCCGCTGTCGGTGATGCAGGCAGTGCGCGCGGCCACGATCAACGCGGCCTGGTCGCTACGCGCCGAGCATCAGGTGGGCAGCCTGGAACGCGGCAAGTTTGCCGATCTGATCTGGATCGATCGCGATATCTTTGCCGGCAACCCCGATGCCATTGCGCAAACCCGGGTGCTGCTGACCATGGTGGGCGGCAAAGTGGTCTATCGCGCCCCCTGACAACCTCGAACGGGCAACGCGGGGGCGTGAACCGCCCCCGCGTTGCCCCTCGTTCAATCTGCCGCGCGGTAGATCACCGGGGCGATGTCGGTGAAATTGGCCACATCGCCCAGCACTTGCGGCGTATCCGGGCTGGCCAGCGCGGCATCGATCGCCGCCTGGCTGGAAAAGCGCAGCAGGACCGACGCTTTCCACGGCTGGTCGCCCGCCGGAAATAGCACTTCGGCGCCGGTAAAGCCGTGCGGGGTCCACAGCCGCTCTACCAGCGGGATATGCGTGGCGGTATAGTAGGCGGCATCGAACCGCGCGCCTTCTTGCGCGGGATAGCTGACGATCAACGTGGCCATGGCATTTCTCCTGTCGGTGGTTCTGATTGTGGTTCTGGTTTCAACGCATCACTTGTCGGGCACCGGCACGGGGGTTGCCGGCACCAGGTTGCCGCCGGCATCGTGCCATCCCTCGATCCCTTCGGCCAGCCAGCGCACGCCCGCAACGCCGCCCAGCGCCAGGCGCCGCGCGGCGTTCCAGCTCATCCAGCAATCAGCGCGGCAGAACAGCACGATCGGCGCAGCCGGATGCTGCTGACGGAATTGCACCACGCGTGCGGCCATGGCCTGCCATAATACCGGATCGGGCGGCGCGCGGCCGGTTTCGGGATACCACAGGGCGCCGGGGATCGTGTCATGCGGGGTGGCCAGCGTCCAGGCGCCGCTGGCGCCATCGCGATGCGCGCCTTCGGCTGGCAAGACATCGATGAACAGCGCCGCGCCTGGCGCCAGGCGGCGCGCCTGCGTCAGGGAAATCGCCGTGGCCGGCGCGGGATCGCGATCGACCGGCGCCCGAAACGCCGCGTTGCGATAGCCCTGGACATCGAACGGCGCAGCCTGTTGCGCCCAGGCTGGCGAAAGGACCGGCGCGGCCGTCATGGCCAGCACCATCCCTGCCCACGGGATGCGACGCAGTGCTGCGATCATTCTCTCCCATCCCTTGCCCAAGCTGGCCGTCGATCTTGGCCTATGGTGCAATTGTAGAATGCTGTCCGATCAAGGCAAATGGTGCCTTGGTATGAAGCGCCCTGCCCTCCTCGTGCCTATCATGGCTTTGCTGGCAAGCGCTGCGCCGGTTGCCGCCGCCCCTGCGCCTGGATTAGTGGCCGATCCGCTCGCCTCGCCAATGTGGGCCAACCATGCTGCCTGGCTGCTGGGCAAGGCGCCGGTGCGGTTTGATCCGGCGGTAATCGTCACCATGCCCGATGTGACGGAAAACCAGCATGTTTTCCCCGTTACCGTCGATGCTCGCGCGCTGGGCAAGGTGCAGCGCATCGTCGTGCTGATGGATCTGAACCCCTTGCCCGTGGCGATCGACTACCAGCCCCAGGGCGCGCTTCCCTATGTCAGCCTGCGCATCAAGCTGGACCAGCGCACGCCGGTGCGGGCGCTGGTGCTGACCGCCGATGGCGTGTGGCACGTGGGCGGGCGCTGGATCGATGCGGCGGGCGGTGGCTGCTCGGCCCCGCCGGTCAGCCGGGTCAAAGGCGATTGGGCGCAGCATCTGGGCGAAATGCGCGGGAAGCTGTGGCACGAGGCCGCCGATACCCGCCTGCGCGTGAGCGTGCGCCATCCGATGGATACCGGCTATGTCGACAATATCGCCGCCTACAATATCGAAACGATGCAGGTCAGCGGCGCCGATGGCGCGGCGCTGGGCACGATGACGATCAACGGCTCGGTAGCGGAAGACCCGGCATTCACCCTGCTCTTGCCGCCCACGCAGGCCGGCCCGGTCAGCATCCATATGGCCGACAGCAACGGTCGCACGTTTGACGGCAGGCTGGCACCATGACGCTATCGCGCCGCGCGGCCCTGGGCCTGCTTGCCGCCGCACCAGCTGCATTGCCAGCGCGCATGGCCCAAGCGGAAACCTTTGCCGGTCGCTATGCCTATGATCCCCAGCCGATCGGGCCGGGGATCTGGCTGGTGCGCGGCGCGGACGAGGCCATCGTGTTCGGCAATGGCGGCGCCATCGCCAATGCGGTGATCATGGCCTGCCCGCAAGGCGGGGCCGTGCTGTTCGATTGCGGCCCGTCGCTGCGCTATGCCCAAGGGCTGGCGGCGGTGGCGGAAAAGCTGTGCCACGGCCCGGTGCGGCGTGTGTTCCTCAGCCATCTGCACCCCGATCATGCCCTGGGCACGGCGGCGTTCGATCCGGCGATCGTGGCCGCGCTGCCCGCCACCCGCACCGAATTGGAGCGGGACGGCAATGGCTTTGCCGATGCGATGTACCGCATCCTGGCCGACTGGATGCGCGGCACTGCCGTGGCCCTGCCCGGTGCGACGGTCATTCCCGGGCCAATCGAGATTGCGGGCCGGCAGCTTCAGGCCATGGCGCTCAAGGGGCATTCCGATGGCGACCTAGTGCTGGTGGACGAGGCGAGCGGCACGATCCTGGCCGGTGATCTGGTGTTTTACGATCGCGCCCCGGCCACGCCCGATGCCAACCTCGCGGCCTGGCGCGAGAGCCTGGCGACGCTGGCCGCCCTGCCCCATCACCAAGTCGTGCCCGGCCATGGCCCGCTCGATCCCAGCGGGACGGCGGCCATCGCCCAGACCCGCGACTGGCTCGATTGGCTGGAGCAGGCGCTGAACCAGGCGGTCGCGCAAGGCCTCGACATGACCGAGGCGGGATCGCTGCCAATTCCCGACCGCTTCGCCGCGGTGAAGCTGGCGCGCTATGAACTGCAGCGATCGGTGGCGCACTTCTATGCCGGCATCGAGGCGCAGCGCTTGCCGCGCATCGACGCCGGCAGTGGCAACGGAAACGGCTGACAAGCGACGTTTTTGCAGGAATAGTGCGGCCCTGACCAAATTCGGTGGGGGCACCATCATGAAACGTATCGCACGTCATCGTCTTCTGGCGCAGGCCCTGGGGCTGAGCTTGGGCATCGGGCTTGGCCTCGCCAGCGTGCCGGCCCAGGCCGAGGATTTCCGCGTCACGCTGCCGGCAACGGCCAAGAATGCGCCGGTCGATGGGCGGGTGCTGGTGATCCTGGCGGCCAAGCCCGATCCGCAGCCGCGCGAACAGGTCAAGGCCGACTATGATTCCGCGCAGGTCTTCGGCGTGACGGTCGATGGCCTCAAGCCCGGTGACAGCACCACGGTGGGCAGTGGGGTGCTGGGTTTTCCCACGCTCGATCTCAAAAGCGTGCCAGCCGGGCGCTATACCGTGCAGGCCGTGCTGCACCGCTATGACACCTATCATCTGGGCAATGGCAAGACGGTGAAGCTGCCCGCGCCGCGCGGCGCCGGGCAGAATTGGCGGGCAGAGCCGGGCAACCTGTTCAGCACGCCGCAGACGGTCGATTTCGATCCGGCCAGGCTGGGCACGATCGCGTTGACGCTCGACAACGTGAATCCGCCGATCACCCCACCGGCTGACACGCCCTTTGTGCGCCATTTCAAGATGCGCAGTGCGCTGCTGTCAAAGTTCTGGGGCCGCGACATCTATCTGACCGCGCACGTCCTGGTGCCGCGCGATTTCGACAAGCATCCCGAGGCGCACTTTCCGCTGATGATCTTCCATGGCCACTTCCCGGCCGATTTCGGCGGCTTTCGCACCACGCCACCCGATCCCAACCTGAAATGCGAACGCAGCGAACGCTTCAACCTGCCCTGCTACAACCGCACCGAGCAGGAAGAGGCCTATGCGTTCTACAAGCAGTGGATCGGCGATGCCTTCCCCCGCTTCCTGGCGGTGGAGATCGACCATTCCAACCCGTATTACGATGATTCCTATGCGGTCAATTCGGCCAACCTTGGGCCCTATGGCGATGCCATCACCCACGAACTGGTGCCGGCGATCGAGAAGAGGTTCCGCGGCCTTGGCCAGGGCTGGGCGCGGTTTCTCTATGGCGGGTCGACCGGCGGGTGGGAATCGCTGGGCGTGCAGATCAAGTACCCGGATGACTACAACGGCGCCTTCGCCGCCTGCCCCGATCCGATCGATTTCCGCCAGTTCATGCTGACCGACATCTATGCCGACAAGAACGCCTATGCCTATGAAGGGCCGTTCGGGCGAGTGGAGCACCCCGGCAAGCGCGACTGGCTCGATCATGTGCCTTACACCATGGAGATGGAAAACCGCCTGGAACTGGTGCTGGGCGACAAGAACCGCTCGGGCGGACAGTGGGATATCTGGGAAGCGGTGTTCTCGCCCATGGCGGCCGACGGCTATCCGCAGCGCTTGTGGGACAAGCGCACCGGCGTGATCGATCCCAAGGTGGCCGCCTATTGGCGCGACAACTATGACCTGCGCCATATCCTGGAGCGCGACTGGCCGACCCTGGCACCCAAGCTGCAGGGCAAGCTGCACATCTATGTCGGCACGATGGACAATTTCTTCCTCAACAACGCCGTCTACCTGATGGACGATTTCCTCAAGAAGAGCGATCCGCCCTATCGCGGCGTGGTCGATTATGGCGATCGGGCCGAGCATTGCTGGAGCGGTGACCACACCAATCCCAACGCCATCTCGCGCCTGCGCTATCACACGTTCTATCTGCCCCAGATTCTCAAGCGGATCGAGGAAACCGCACCGGCCGGTGCCGACCTCAAGAGCTGGCGCTATTGAACCACACCGGACCGGCGCGATGCATCAGCCAGCGCCCGTCCTGTTGGATCAGCCCGGCTCGATCAGCCCGGCTCGATCAGTTGATCGTGATCACGCCGTTGACCGCGCGGTATTCCTGCGGGCCGATCAGGTGCCGGTGGGCAATGCGGATGGAATGAAGCGCGGCATCGATTTCGCGCCGCCAATGATCGAGAAAGCCGCCTAGGCGCGGAAAGCGTGGCGCAAGATCATACTGCTGAAAGGCAAACATCTGGAGCAGCGCGGGGTGATCGGGCATGTAATAATGCACCTCGATCGTGGTCAGGCCATAGCCGGCAAGTTGCCCCAAGAAACCACTGTCAATTTGCCCAGTATTCGCTCCACCACGTGCCATGCCTTCCCTCCGCCAAAGCAAGGGGCCCGGCCAGCCGCAACGCGGTCAGGCCCCGTGACAGCCTGAAGATCCAACACGGTGAACTTGGCACGTCGTGCGCCGCAGTCAAGACGGGGGCTTAACCGCTGCGGCGTTTACGGCTGGGTGAGAATGGCCTTTTCGCAGCGCTCCATCGCCGCATTCTTGGCGCCGCCGCCGCCCAGCAAGGTTGCAGCTGCGAAGCCGGCCACGACCAGCACGACAAAGCCCGCCGTGACCAGGCCGAGGTACTTGTCGATGAAGCGCTTGATCGGCGCCCCGAACAGGCGGAACAGCACGCCCACGATCATGAAGCTGATCGAGCGCGACACCACGCTGGCCAGGAAGAAGGGCAGCAGCGGCATGCCAATGAACCCGGCGGTGATCGTCAGGAGCTTGAACGGGATCGGCGTCGCGCCCTTGAGCACGATGATCTCCACGCCATACTCGCGCAGATAGCAGGCCGCCTTGGGGAAGCTTTGCGTCAGATGAAGCAGCGCAAGCAGTTGTGTGCCCACGCTATCGTAGAGGAAATGCCCGATGGCATAGCCAAGCAACCCGCCAATGACAGAGCCGGCCGTGGCAAACGCGGCATAGCGCACGGCCTTGCGCGGCTGCGCCAGGCACATCAGGCCGAGCAGGGGGTGCGGCGGGATCGGGAAGAAGCTCGCTTCCATGAACGCGAACAGGAACAGCCACCATGACGCATGGCGATGGGCGGCCTTGGCCATGGTCCATTCGTAGAGGCGGCGCAGCATGGTCTTGTCGTTTCCCCGGTCCATGGCGCCACCGCGCCCTATGAGCCACACGTACCTAGTGCAGTGCACAAGATTGCGCCAGCCATGGCAGCAGGCCGCTGAAAGGCCAGCGGCAAGCCTGGGCAAGCCAGATTGGCACCCGGTTCGCCGTACTGGTTGCATCAATTTGCACCGGCCATCGCAATGAAAATTCGCCTCATCTCAAATTTTTTTGATGGTCGATCGGGAACCGGCTTCGGGCTTCCGCATTGGAGGGGGCACATGAGGGTGGTTTCAACCGGGAAATTGCTGCAAGGGCAACTGATACAGTGGCTTTTAGGCAACAGTTCACGCGTGTGTCCGCTTGCATGAACATAACAGAACCGGTAGACAACCGCCACGACGTGGCATGATCTCGCAAAAAAGGGGAAACGTAATGCGGAAACTGATCCTGGGCCTGGCCTTGGCATCAAGCGCAATGGCGACGCCCGCGCTTGCCAAGAGCAAGAGCTGGTATGTGGAAGGTGATGGCGGCGTCATGCTGCTGGAAGACGCCGACCACAATGTGAACGGTACGGCCAATGCCGCCACCGTCAGCTCCAAGACCGGCTACGACTTCGGTGGCGTGGTAGGTTACGATTTCGGCGGCTTCCGCCTCGAAACCGAAGCCAGCTACCGTCGTGCTCGCAACAGCAACGTGCGTAACAACGTCACCGGCGCTGTGTACTCGCGCGACAACGGCCAGATCGGCGGCAGCACCAGCGCGCTGAGCTTCATGGTCAACGGCCTGCTCGACTTCGGTCCCGACGATGGCCTGCAGGGCTTCATCGGCGGTGGTGCCGGCGTTGCCAAGGCGAAGTACTATGTCGCCACGCCCGACGGTTTGCTCGACGACTCGAAGACCAAGTTCGCTTGGCAGGTCCTGGCCGGCGTTCGCGCGCCGCTCAGCAAGCATGTCGACGTGGGTCTGAAGTACCGCTTCTTCAACGTTCAGGACGTGAACCTGGTTGGCACCTCGGGTGCTTATGCCGGCGCCAACTTCTCGACGCGTCTGCGCTCGCACTCGATCCTGGGCACGCTGACCTACAACTTCGGTGGCGAAGAGCAGGCTCCCCCGCCGCCCCCGCCCCCGCCGCCGCC
>NZ_APCQ01000449.1:0-6857 GCF_000410615.1 Novosphingobium sp. B-7
GCCTGGGCCAGTGCGGCAGCCTGGCCGGCGGCAAAACCATCAGCGCGGGCGCGCTCGATCGGGTCTTCGCGTTCGGGCTCGGGCATCGCGGCAAATTCGGCCGGGGGCGCCACGGGGATGCGGGCAAAGCGCGGGTCGAGCGTAAAGCCCTGCGATTGCGCCGGCACCGCGCCCCAGGCGCGCAGCGTGCGCCCGGGTTCGGGAATGCGCAGCAGGTCAGACATAGTCATCGTCACCCGAACCGAACACGATTACCCCTTCGGCCGAAAGGCGGCGGGCGGCGGTGATCATGGCCTTTTGCGCCTCGGTCACTTCGGCGCGCTTGAGGCGGCCGCGCGCGGCGATCTCGTCGCGCACGCCATCGGCGGCGCGGCTCGACATGGCGCGGAAGAACACTTCGCGCTGCGGTTCCTCAATGCCCTTGAGCGCGGCGATCAGCGTGTCGCTGTCCACTTCGCGCAGCATGGCGCCCATCGATTGCGCATCCAGCACATAGAGATGTTCGAACTTGAACATCTCGTTCTCGATTTCCTTGGCCAGGGCTTTGTCCATCTTGGTGAGTTCGGGCATGACCCGCTTCTCCACCGCCTTGGCTGCGGCGTTGATGATCTCGGCCGCCTCGCGCGGGCCACCCATGGTCAGGGCAGAGCGGCTGTGGATCGCCACGATGCGGCGCGTCAGCACCTCTTCCAGCATACGCAGCGCCTCGGCCGAGACCTTGCCCAGCGTAGCGATGCGGTGGACCACCTGGGTCTGGATCGTTTCGGGCAGGCCGTGCAGCACGGCGGCGGCCACTTCCGGGTCGATCTGCACCAGCAGCACGGCAATTGCCTGGGGGTGCTCGCCGCGCACCAGTGGGATCAGCACTTCGGGGTTGAGCCAGCGCGCCAGTTCGAGTGCCGAGGTATCCTGCGCCGCTTCGGGCGCGATGCGGTGCATCAGGTTGACGGCCTTCACCTCGCCCACCGCGCGCGTCATCAGATCGCGCACCTGGCCCACGCGATCGTGCGCGGTCAGGCCCAGGCGCTCGGTCCGCTCGACAAAGCCGGTGATCGACTGGGCAATGGCCACCGGGCCGATCTCGCCCAGCGCGCACATCTTTTCCCCCAGCAGGCGCAGTTCCTTGGGATCGAGCTGCGCCAGCAGATCGGCGGCCTGCTGGTCTTCCAGCAGCATGACCATGACGGCGGCCAGTTCGGGATCGGTCATGCTGCCCAAACCCTCTGCCATGTCGCTGTCCATGTTATGAGGCGCCTTCTTCGCTCGGTTCCTTCAGCATCTGGCGCAGCACGGCCACGGCGCTGTCGGGCTTTTCCTGGACCAGGCGCTGGGCCAGGCCCACCTGGCGGCTGAGCAGTTCGGTATCGATCGCGCCGGTTTCATCTTGCGCTGGCGCCAGCATCGGCTTGATCATGCCGGTGGTGGGCCCAGGGCCGATCTCGCGGCTGGGGCGCGGGGCGTTGGGATCGGCAGCGCCCTCGGCGCGTGCGGCGTTGGCCTCCTCTGCGTCCTCGTCGTCCTCATCGCTGGCGGCGGCCTTGCCCTTCCTGCGGGCGTCCTTGCCCTTGGCCGATGCACCGCCATCGCGGCGCAGCGCCTTGATCAGCGGGCGCACGCCCAGCAGCAGCGTCAAAAGCACCGCCACCAGTGCCACGCCGTTGCGCACCGCCATGGCAAACCAGGGCTGTTCATAGAACTTGGGCGGGGTAATGTCGGCTGGGTTGAACGCGCGCACCGCCACGGCCACCTGGTCCCCGCGCGTGGGATCGGCGCCTACGGCCGCGCTCACCAGCTGCTTGATCTGGTCGATCTCGGCAGGCTTGGCCTTGGCCAGCACGGCCGAAGACAGCGCCACCGCCACGGTCAGGCGGCGGATCTTGCCCGGCGTGTTGTTGGTCACCGCCACTTCGCGGCCCAGTTCATAGGTTTTCGAAGACGAACTTTCGCCATTGCTGGGCGCCGCGCCCGAGGGGCTGGGCGAGGGCGTGCCCTGCGGCGCGCCGACGGCAGCCGTGGTCGGTGCGGGCGGGGTGTTGGACAAGACACCCGGCACCCCCACCGCGCCCGGCCCGCTGGTCTGCGAGGCCGATTGCTGCTCGGTGCGCACGGCGCCCTGCTTGTCATAGCTTTCGCGGGCAGAGGTCACCTGGTCCATGTCCAGATCGACCTGCACCTCGCTGGAAAAGTTGCCTTCGCCCAGCATCGGGGTCAGCAGCTGGGAAATCTGCTCGCGCAGTTTGTCTTCCAGCCGGCCCTGGATTTCCAGGCGATCAGCATCGCCCGGCTTGTCGGCCGACAGCAGGCGCCCGTGCTGGTCGATCACCTTGACCGCATCGACCGAGAGTTCCGGCACCGATCCGGCCACCAGGTTGACGATCGCCGAAACCTGGCTGGTGGCCAGTTGCCGCCCCTTGGCCAGGCGCACCATGACCGAGGCAGAGGGCGCGGCGGTATCGCGCACGAAGACCGATTTTTCCGGCTGGGCCAGGTGCACACGCACCGCCTCCACCCCGTCGATCTGCATGATGGTCAGTTCCAGCTCGCGCTCGCGCGCGGCTTGCAGCCGCTGCCCTTCCAGGGTGCGGCTGGCCCCCATCGGCAGCTTGTCGATCATCTGCTCGCCGGTTTCGGGTGTGGCCACCGCGCCATCGGATGCCGCCACCATGCGCGCCTTGTAGAGGTCGTTTTCCCCCACGGTGATCGCGCCGGTGGAATTGTCGATGTGATAGGCGATCGCCGCCTTGTCGAGCGCGGCCGTCACCTGCGCGCGCTCTGCATCCGACAGATCGGAATAGAGCATGCGCTGCGGCGCGGGCGCCATGGTCAGCCACAGCAGCCCGGTCAGCCCGGCGGCGGTAATCCCGCCGAACCAGGGCAGCATGCGGCGCAGCGGCGGCTGGCGCAGGAATGCGCCCATCCGTGCCGGCAGGGCACCGCCGGCGGGATCGGTCAAAGGGGCCAGAAGCGAGGGTGGCGGGCTGCCACCGGCCCCCACGGGAACCAGATCGGCCATCTATCAGACCCCCATCCGCATGATGTCCTGGTAGGCGGTCAACAGCTTGTTGCGCACCTGCAGCGTGGCTTCAAAGGCAACGCCGGCTTCCTGGCGCGCCAGCATCACCTTGGCGACATCGACCGTCTCGCCCTTTTCATAGGCCGCGCTGATGCCGTCGGCCTTGGTCTGGCTGGCATTGACCGTGTCGAGCGCCGACTTGAGCGCGTCAGTAAAGCCACCGGTCGGCGAATTGGTTTCGGCCGGTAACCCGCTTTCAGGCGTGCGGATCTGTTGCAGCAGGTGCGAGCGATCGATGATCTGCTGGCGCATGGCCATGATCTGCTGGATGCCGCCCCCGGCGCCTATGCCGTTGATCGCGCTCATCGCCGGCCTCCCGCCACGGCAATGCCGGCTTCACGGAAGCTGGCCAGGCGATAGCGCAGGGTGCGTTCGGAAATGCCCAGTTGGCGCGCCGCTTCCACGCGGCTGCCGCCGCAGGCTTCCAGCGTGGCCAGGATCGCGCGCGCTTCGGACAGCTGGACAATGTTGGACAGCTTGCCCGCCTGGGGCGCGCGCACTTCGGCCAGCGCCGCATCGCTGGCGGGGCTGCGCGCGGGGCGATCGAACACGATATGCTCAGGCCCGATTTCGGCCTGGTCGCCCGCCAGCAGCAGGGCGCGGCGCACCACGTTTTCCAGCTCGCGCACATTGCCGGGCCAGCCGTGGCAGCCCAGCATGGCCAGCGCCGCGTCCGACAGCCAGGGCAGCGGCCGATCGGCCGGCGCATGGCGCATCATCAGGGCAAAGGCCAGCGGCGCGATATCATCGGGCCGCTCGGCCAGTGCGCGCAGCGTCAGCGGAAAAACGTTGAGCCGGTAATAGAGATCGGCGCGGAACCGCCCGTCTTCCACCTCGGTTGGCAGATCGCGGTTGGCGCAGGCGATGATGCGCACGTCCACCTTGACCGGCTGGGTCGCGCCCAGTGGCACCACTTCGCCTTCCTGCAGCGCGCGCAGCAGCTTGGCTTGCAGCGACAGCGGCATTTCGGCGATTTCATCCAGCAGCAGCGTGCCGCCATGGGCCGCGCGGAAAAAGCCTTCGCCCGCCGCGCTGGCGCCGGTGAACGCGCCCTTCTGGTGGCCGAACAACAGCGCTTCCAGCATGGTTTCGGGCATCGCGGCGCAGTTGACGCCGATGAACGGCTTGTCGTGGCGCGGGCTGGCGGCGTGGATGAACCGGCTCAACACTTCCTTGCCGGTGCCGGTGGGGCCGTTGATCAGCACGGGGATGTCGCTGACGGCCAGACGCTCGGCCAGCGCCAGAATTGATAGGGTTTCGGGATCGGCGGCAATCGGCATGCCGGGCGCGGTTGCGCAGGCGATGATCGCGGCCAGCGCGCTTTCCGACAGCGGATCGGCATAGCGCACCACGTGGCGCTTGCCATTGGCCATGCGCGCCAGCGCCGGCTGCGCCCCGCGTTCCAGCACCACCGCCGGGCGGCGCGGATCGAGCGCGCCCACATCGGTCGAATCGGCCAGCACAGGCAGGGGGCCCATGCCCGGCGTATTGAGCACCGCTGCAGCGCGCATGATCAGCGCGCCGTGGCGCGCCTGCGCCTGCCCGCTTATCGGCAATCTGTCGCCGCAATCGCTGTTCATCACTTTGACCCCCGTCTTAACCATATCCACGACGCTGTTTTTCGCGCGAAACCGTCAAATGGTGTGAAACTTTAAGATCAGCGACCGTGCTAAGTGGAAACACGTATATGGCGCCGCCGCAAAACCGCTGACCGGCAAGATTTTGCCCTTAAATTGCCGCCCATCCTGCCGGTCTTTGCCGTGCAGCCGGTCAATCCCTGGACTGGCAGCGATTGGGGTCTGTCCCGAAAATCGGAGAAACATCATGGCGGTAATCAACACCAACGTCAGCGCCATCAAGGCGGCCAACGCTTCCAACTCGGCAAGCAAGCTGGCTGCAACCGCGATGGAACGGCTGTCGACCGGCAAGCGAATCAATAGTGCCAAGGACGATGCCGCGGGCCTGGCCATTTCCACGACCATGACCGCGCAGATCACCGGCATGTCGCAGGGCGTGCGCAACGCCAACGACGGCATCTCGATGGCGCAGACGGCCGAAGGCGCGCTCAGCGAAGTGACCAACATGCTGCAGCGCGTGCGCGAACTGGCCGTGCAGTCGAAGTCTGACACCTACCAGCAGTCTGACCGCGACGCGATGCAGTCGGAAGTCTCGAACCTGAATGCCCAGATTTCCGACGTGCTCAACAATACCGAGTTCAACGGCAACAAGGTGTTCAAGGTTGCTGGCGGCACGGCAGCCACCGACGGCAGCGACGACGTCAAGAGCTCGATCCAGACCGGTGCCAACACCACCGACACGGTCGACCTCGTCAGCAAGGCGTTTTCGGGCGTCAACCTGTTCGGCGGCACCGACACGTCCTACAGCGCCACCTCGACCACCCAGGCGCTCGACGTGTCCGACACCGGCAAGGCTTCGACCACGATGGACAACGTCGATGCCGCGCTCAAGGAAGTGAACGCCACGCGCGCCACGCTGGGTGCTGGCCAGAACCGCCTCAGCTCGGTGGTCAACAACCTGAACGACAACATCACCAACCTGTCGGATGCCCGTTCGCGTATTCAGGATACCGACTACTCGGCCGAAACCACCCAGATGGCCAAGGCGCAGATCCTGGCCCAGGCTTCGACCGCAATGATCTCGCAGGCCAACCAGAACCAGCAGAACGTGCTGACGCTGCTGCGCTGATCCCAGCTGCCAATACCCGGTTCTCCACGGTGCCGGCGATTCCCCTGGGGATCGCCGGCCATCGTCGTTGTTGGGGGATCAGGTCCTTGGCTGGCCGGTATTTGGCTGGTGCAGCAGCCCGTGGGCAAAGATGCGCGCGGCGTGCGCGGCGTGGTGGCGAATCGTTTCCGTGTCGGGCGCCGGCATCACACCCACCGCCACGCGCATGTGCAGCTTGCCCCGCACCATGCCCAGGAACTGGTCTGCTGCCAGGCGCGGATCTGGCAGGGCCAGGCCGCGCTGGCCGGCCACGCGTTGCAGCACGGCCGCCAGGGTAGTGCCGGCAATTTCCGGCCCGCAGCGAAAGAACATCTCTGCCGCTTCGTGGAATTGCACCCCGTCGGCATGGACCATGCGATAGACATCGATCGAGCGCTGGCTGCACAGCCCGGACAGGAAGCGCGTGCCGAAATCGGTAAGAATGCCCTCAAGGTCATCCGATTCGGTTTCCGCCAGTTCCTGAAGCGAGGCCATGACCGCGCCGCAGCCGCGCATCAGCACCGCTTCAAACAACTGCTCCTTCGATGGAAAATACTTGTAAAGCGTGGCCTTGGAACCGCCCAGCTCGGCCGCGATGGCTGACATCGAGGTGGCGCCATAGCCCGTCTGCGTGAACACCTGCGTGGCCACGGACAGGATGTTTTCCCGCCGCTCATCGGGCGAACAGCGTTTGAGTCTGCAATTGGACGGGTTAGTGACCATTCCGTACACATAGCTGTTGACAGGCGCAGTGCAAGGGCGCAGTTGAAGATTAGTGACCGATCCGTACACGGTCGTCCCGTTCCCGATTGCGCAAAGGCCCTGCATGACTGCCTCCCCCGCCGGTCTTTCCAACCGCGCGTCAGCCCTGTTTTCCGCCGCGTTTTCCGCCGCCGCGATTCGGCCGTTCCGGCGCGCGCCGCTGGTGAGTGGCCTGGCCATGGCGGGCCTGCTGGCCGGCTGTGCCCCCGTTCCCGATCTTGGCCAAAAGCCGGCGCTGCGCCAGGCAACCGCCAGCGATCTGGCGCTGCCCGCGTCCGCGCCAGCACAGGCGGTGACG
>NZ_APCQ01000448.1:0-202 GCF_000410615.1 Novosphingobium sp. B-7
GCTGGTGGCGGGCATTGCCCTGCATTTCCTGGCGCCCGGTTATGGCCTGGTGCTGGTGACCGATGCCGCGCTGGGCCATGCCCCGCATGCGTGGGCGGCCTGGTTGCCCCATGCCCTGCATCTGGGCGGCTGGTTCCTGGCCGCCTATGGCGCCGCGGCCGTGGTGGCAAGCGGCGTGGCGGCGCTGGCCGATCGGCGCCAG
>NZ_KE148407.1:0-12726 GCF_000410615.1 Novosphingobium sp. B-7
CGCAGATCGGGCGCGATGCCGGCCTGGCCCAGATCCTGGGCAATGCGCCGCGCCCCCAGCCCGCGCCGGCGCAAGCTGGCGCCGCGCATGCGCGCATAGCCTTCATCGCTGACATAGCCCGCGTCGGCCATGCGCGCGATGATCGCGGCCACATCGGGCGGGCTGGGCGCATCTTCATCCCAGCCGCGTTCGCGCAGCTTGCGGTTGAGATAGGCCGACAGCTTGCCGGTACTGGTGGCAAAGCGGGCGACGTAACCCAGTGCCAGTTCATCGAGCAGCGCCGCATCGAGCGGACGAGGAGGCCGCCGTGTGCGACGATCTGGTACATCAGGGCGGTTCACGCCATATTCGTGCCACACTCCGGACTAAATGAGAACCTCGGGTTACGGTTTCTTGACCATGGGGGCTTGCGCCAAGGCGCTGCCCACGCAAGGAGCCGCAGCCAGTCAGCCACCATTCACTGCCTTGGGCGGAAGTGGCGGCACAGACCGACTGTTTTAAGACCGATATCTTGTTCCATACCTGGGGTACTGCATGACCGTTACGGCCGCCGTCGCAGAGAAGATGGCTCTTGTTCCAACGCCAAACGACGATGCGCAGCCGCGCCGTTATGCGGATTTTGCCACGTTCTGTGATGCGCTGGACTATGCCGCCCAGGGCGAGCGCGGGTTCAACTTCCACGATCCGCGCGGCACGCTCAAGCAGGTCTATCCGTTTTCCCAGCTGCGCAGCGATGCGCTGGCTGCGGCCCGCCGCCTGGTGGCGCGCGGGGTCAAGGCCGGTGACCGGCTGGCGCTGATCGCCGAAACCGGCCCGGAATTTGCCGCGCTGTTCTGCGGCGCGGTCTATGCCGGTGCCTGGCCGGTGCCGCTGCCCCTGCCCACCAGCTTTGGCGGCAAGGAAAACTATATCGACCAGCTCGCCGTGCAGCTGGCCAGCTCGGACCCGTGCCTGCTGGTCTATCCCGGCGAACTGGCAGAGATGTGCGGACAGGCCGCCGCACGCCAGGGTTGCCCGGGGCTGAGCTGGGCTGCCTTCGACGAAGGCGCGCTGGCCGATGGCGATCTGCCCACCGCCGATCCCGATGCGATCTGCTATCTGCAGTATTCCAGCGGCTCCACCCGCTTTCCCCATGGCGTGGCCGTTACGCACCGCGCGCTGCTCGCCAACCTGGCCGGCCATTCGCATGGCATGGACATTGGCGACGGCGATCGCTGCGTCAGCTGGCTGCCGTGGTATCACGACATGGGCCTGGTCGGCTGCTTCCTCTCGCCGATCGCCAACCAGGTTTCGGTCGATTACCTCAAGACCGAGGATTTCGCGCGCCGCCCGCTCGCCTGGCTCGACCTGATCAGCCGCAACCAGGGTACCACGCTGTCGTATTCGCCCACCTTTGGCTATGACATCTGCGCCCGCCGCATCTCCAGCCAGACCAGCGTGGCCGACCGGTTCGACCTGTCGCGCTGGCGCGTGGCCGGCAACGGCGCCGACATGATCCGCCCCGACGTGATGCAGGGCTTCGTCAATGCCTTTGCCGATGCCGGGTTCAAGGCCAGCGCCTTCCTGCCCAGCTATGGCCTGGCCGAAGCGACGCTCGCCGTCACGGTCATGCCGCCGGGCGAAGGCATCCGCGTGGAACTGGTGGAGGAAGAGCGCCTGTCGGGCAGCCCGCGCGACCTGTCGCGCCCGGCCCGCTATCGCGCCATCGTCAACTGCGGCGTGCCGGTGCTGGGCATGGAAGTGGCGATTCGCGGCGAGAATGGCGAAGAACTGGCCCACCACCATATCGGCAAGGTGTGGTGCCGCGGTTCCTCGGTCATGCACTCCTATTTCCGCGATCCCGAATCGACCGCCGCCTGCATGGTCGACGGCTGGCTCGACACCGGCGACATGGGTTACGTCAACGCGCAGGGCTACCTGTTCATCGTTGGCCGCGCCAAGGACATGATCATCATCAACGGCAAGAACCACTGGCCGCAGGATATCGAATGGGCAGTGGAACAGCTGCCCGGCTTCCACCAGGGTGACATTGCCGCGTTCTCGGTGGAAACCGAAAATGGCGAGGAAACCCCGGCCGTGCTGGTGCACTGCCGCGTGTCGGACCCGGAAGAACGGGTGAAGCTGCGCGACCAGATCCGCGACAAGGTACGCTCGATCACCGGCATGAACTGCGTGGTCGAACTGGTGCCGCCGCGCACCCTGCCGCGCACCAGTTCGGGCAAGCTGAGCCGCGCCAAGGCCAAGAAGCTGTACCTGTCGGGCGAGATCGAGCCCTATAGCCTGGCGGCTTGATCGGTTTTTTGGGGGGAACATGCCCTCCCCCAACCCCTCCCGCAAGCGGGAGGGGAGCTTATGGTTGCCTCCTTCCCGCAGGCGGGAGGGGAGCTAGACCTTCTCCCCCCCTCCCGCTTGCGGGAGGGAGTCGGGGGCAGGGCTTGTAGCTCAGCTCAAAACGGAATTTCCGCCCCATCCCACGCCCACAGCTTGCCGCTGTCGGCCGGGCCGAGCCGCTCCAGCACATGCAGCAGGGCACCGGCCGAATAATCTGGGCTAAACAGCTTTTCGGGCTTCACCCCGCGCTGGAACGGGGCAGACAGCGCGGTATCCACCGTGCCGGGATGAAGCGCGGCGGCCACCGCCTGCGGATGGCTGCGGGCCAGTTCGATCGCCAGCCCGCGCAGTAGCATGTTGAGCGCCGCCTTGGCCGCGCGATAGCCGTGCCAGCCGCCCAGGCGATTGTCGGAGATCGAGCCGACCCGCGCCGAGAGCACGGCAAAGACCCCGCGCCGATCGCGGGACAGCAGGGCCGGGACATGGGCCATGATCAGCGCCGGGCCGATCGTATTGATCGCAAACTGCTGGGCCAGCGATGCCTTGGCCAGGGACCGCACGCTCTTTTCCGGCGCGGTACCATCAGGCAGCGTCAACTGCCCGGTGGCGACGAGCACCAGGTCCAGCGGGCCGTGCCGCGCCAGCGCGGTGCACGCCTGGGCCACGCTGGTTTCTTCTTCATAATCAAAGGTGAAGGGGCGTACCTTGGGAGTGGCGGCAACGGGGCGGCGGGCGCCGGCATGGACCACGGCCACATCGTCTTGCCCGGCCAGCGCCGCCACCAGCGCGGCGCCGATCCCGCCCGACGCGCCAAACACCGCCACATGGCGGCCCGGCGCTTGCTGATCATCTGCTGTCATGGCCAAAGCCTGCGCGCCAGGGCCGCCACTGTCGAGCGGGTCGAAAGGGCAGGCCGGCGCCGCCGGGCGAAACCCATCGGCCGTTCATCGGAATAGCGCCTTGCGCAGCGCGCGGGCCGGGGCCATCTTCCACGCGCGGAGGGCAAACACCCGATCCGCAGAGGAAAAGACAGGACCGCGTCATGGCATCGACCCCTTCGACCACCACCGCAGAGCAGGCGCCCGGTATTACGCTGACCCCGCCCGATCCCGTGCCGGTGGTTGCCCCGCAGCAGGCCGCCGGGCTGGTTCCCGTGGCCGAGGAAACGCGCGGCAAGCTGGAAGCCAAGGCCGATGCCTTTGTCACCGAACTGTTGGCGCAGGACGCGGCCAGCCCCGAATTCGGCAAGCGGGTGGACCAGTTGACCGCCATGGGCCGCAAGGAAATCGCCCAGGCGGCAGGCATGTCCAACCGCTTCCTCGATCGCCCGATCCGCGCGATGGACAAGGATTCGGGCGTGGGTGCCGATCTGGCGCAGCTGCGCCGCACGATCGAAGAGCTTGATCCGGCACGCAAGGGCAACCTGTCTTCCGGGCGCAAGATCCTGGGCATCATCCCCTTTGGCAACAGCATGAAGAAGTATTTCGACGGCTATGTTTCCGCCCAAGGCCATATCAAGGCAATCCTGGAACGGCTGGCCGCCGGCAAGGACGAGCTGCTGATGGACAATGCCGCGATCGATGTGGAGCGGCAGAAGCTGTGGGAAGGGATGGGCCAGCTGGAGCAGATGATCACCATCGCCCGCCTGCTCGATACCAAGCTGGAAGATGCCGCCGCCGATCTCGATCATACCGACCCGGCCAAGGCCAAAGCGATCCGCGAAAGCGCGCTGTTCTATACCCGCCAGCGCGCGCAGGATCTGCTGACGCAGATGGCGGTAACCGTGCAGGGCTACCTGGCGCTGGACCTGGTCAAGAAGAACAACGTGGAACTGGTCAAGGGCGTGGACCGCGCCAGCACCACCACGGTGGCCGCGCTGCGCACCGCCGTGACCGTGGCCCAGGCAATGACCAACCAGCGCTTGGTGCTCGAACAGATCACCGCGCTCAACACCACCACCGCCAACATCATCGATTCCACCGGCAAGCTGCTGCGCGAGCAGACCGGACGTATCCACGAAATGGCCGCGTCCAGCACGATCCCGCTGGAAACGCTGCAGCGCGCGTTCCAGAACATCTATGACACGATGGACACGATCGACACCTTCAAGCTCAAGGCGCTCGACGCCATGAAGCAGACGGTCGACACGCTGTCGGGCGAAGTGGAAAAGTCCAAGGGCTATATCGCCCGGGCCGCAGGCGCGGCCAAGAACACCACCCAGGCCAGCGCACCGTCGCTGTTGAGCCTGGAGGGGTGATGGCAGCTTCAGGTTTCCACCACCCCCAACCCCCTCCTCTGAAGAGGAGGGGGCTTTTGCGTCCTTTCTCCCCGTCTTCGTCAGAGGAGGGGCTTTTACCACTCTTCTCCCCCTCCTCTTCAGAGGAGGGGGTCGGGGGGTGGTGGAAACCCAGAACCGACACTTCCTCAAGACAGGCCAAACCATGACTGCATCGCAATCCGACCAAATCCTGCGCGCCGCGCGCGACAGCCTGGCGCATCAGCGCGCCGGCGGACGGCGGCGGTCGATCGGCTTGCGCTCGGCCGAACTCAAGCGGCAGCACGTGGCCAAGAAGGCCGCGCGCATCGCGATGGCGGTGGGCGTGGTGCTGGTCGCGGCCATGGCGCTGGGCCTGGTGATCGACGGGATCGGCCTGGTAGGGCTGTTGCTGACGGTGCTGGCGGTGATCGGCGTGGTGGGTTTCTTTGCTACCTATCCCCGGCTCAAGGTGCCGGACCTTGCCACGATCAACCGGGGTGACGTGCGCACCATGGTGGGCCGCACGCAATTGTGGCTGGGAGCGCAGGCACCGGCCCTGCCCGCCCCGGCGGTGCGGCTGGGGGATCAGATCGGCGCACAGCTCGATGGGCTGGGTGCGCAGCTGGAAGGGATCGACGCCAGCCAGCCGGCCGTGGCCGAAGTGCGCAGCCTGGTGGGCGAACACTTGCCCGGCATGGTCGAAAGCTGGCGGCGCATCCCGACCCATCTGCGCCAGGAAGAACGCGGCGGCCGCAATGCCGATCAGCAACTGGCCGATGGCCTGGCCCGCATCAGTGGCGAGATCGACCAGATTACCCGCCAGCTTGCCGCCGGAGACATCGATGCGCTGGCCGTGCGCGGCCGCTATCTTGACTATCGCTATGGCGATGCGCTGGAAGGCGATGCTTTGGCCGACAACGGCGCGCTCCCCGTGCGCCTTGTTCCGCCAGTGGAGAAGACATGATGCAAATTGCCCTGCCCCATTCCCTTGGCAAGGACGAGGTCCGCGCGCGCATGCAGGCCCGCCTGGGCGATGCCTCGGGCAAGGCCAGCGAATTGATCGGCGGCATGGCCCAGGTCGAAACGCAGTGGAACGATGCCGATCACCTGACCATGACGGTATCGGCCATGGGCTTTACCATCCCCAGCCAGGTGACGCTGGAAGATACCCAGGTGCTGTTCGACGTGGACATTCCCGCCGGGCTTGGCTTTGCCCGCGGCATGATCGAGGGGATGATCCGCGAAAAGGGCGAAAAGCTGCTGGCCTGATATGGGGCCAGATCGCTGCCGAACCTTGCGCGTTCGGCAGCGATTTTTTCACAGGTCCTTGCGTTCCAGTTCCAGGAATTCGGGCGGCAGGCGCAGGGTGCTGGCGACCAGCCGCGTTTCCAGCAGCAGATAGATCAGCGCCACCATCAACAGCGCAATGGCGATAAAGAACGTGGTGGCCGTGACATCGCCCAGATGCGCGATGCCGGTGATCTGGTTGAAGAACAGCGACCCCACCGTCACCCCGATGCCCAGGCCCGAGAGCACCAGCAGCAGGAGCGCGCGGCCGATCAGCTGGATGCGCCGATCGACATAGCGCATTTCTACCACCACGGCATCGTGCGCCACGCCGGTGGTTTCGGCATGCAGCTGCTGCAAGTGGCGTGACCGATCGACGATGCGTCCCAGCCGGGTGGTCAGGATGTTCATGATATTGCCGATCGCCACCAGCACGAAGACTGGGGCGAGCGACAGCTGGATGGTTTGCGCGATCATGCCGTCCCTCTTGCGGCCAAGAACGCGGCACTGGCAAGCACGGTCATTCCATCAGATCGAGGATATCATCCACGCCGATCGTGGCAAAACCCACCGCGCTATCGGAAATACCGTAGGGCACCAGCAGGTTGTCCTCCACCATCAGCGCACCGCAGGTATAGACCACGTTGGGCACGTAGCCATAGCGATCGGCATCAATGGCGGTGAGCAGCGGCACCTTGCTGCGCGCGATCACGCGCGAAGGGTCATCGCGATCGAGCAGGGCGCAGCCCAGCGCATACTTGCGCATCGCGCCCACCCCGTGGGTGAGCAGAAGCCAGCCCTGATCGGTGAGGATCGGGCTACCACAATTGCCGATCTGCACGAATTCCCACGGGAATTTCGGCTCCATCAGCAAGACGCCATCATCGTCCCAGCAATCCAGCCGGTCTGAGCGGAGCAGGAACAGGTTCTTGCCATCCTGGCGGCCGACCATGGCATAGCGCCCGTCGATCGCCTGGGGAAACAGGGCCATGCCCTTGTTACGCCCGGCGCGGCCCTGGATCGGCTCAAGCCCGAAGCGGCGGAAATCGCGCGTGCGCAGCAGCTCCGAGCGGATCGAGCTGCCCGAATAGGCGGTGTAGGTGCCGATCCATTCGTAGTCGCCGCCGCCATGATCGAACCGCACCAGCCGCAGGTCTTCCAAGCCGCCGCGCTGCTGCTCGGTCACGGGGAAGATCACGCTGTTCGACAGGGTGCTTTCGGCATGGCGATGCAAGGCCACGATCTGGTCACCGGCGGGCGGAGTGCTGGCGTCGGGCAGCATGGCCGTGGCAAACGCGCTTTGCGGCCACAGCTGGAACGTGCCGTCGGCATTGGCCACGCCCTCGCGGAACACGATCGAGCTGATATGCCCTTCGCCCACCGCGCGCAGGCTCATGACAAAGCGCACCGCGCCATCGAGCATGCCCGATTGATCGGGATGGGGCACGATCGACGGGTTCATCAAGGCTGCCGCGGCATAAGTATATTCGTGGCAGAAATAGGCCCCGATCAGGCGCCGCCGCACGGGCGGAATGGCGCCATCGTCGAGGTCGAGCGCCTGGCGCACTTCGGCATAGCGTTCTTCGAACAGCTGCTCGGTCTGCCAGTGGCGTTCCTCGAAATCGTGAAGGACGCGGGCATATTCCTCGGCCGCCTCGGCCTCGCCCAACGACAGGACATCCTCTACCAGGCGCGCCGCACGCGAGCCGCCGCCCGCGCCGCCCTGCCAGCCCAGATGAAAGGGCCGCAGCACGACGCGTGACGGATCGGCATGAAGCCGTTGCTCAAGAATGCGCAGGCCATTGCCCACCCCATCGGGGCGCGTTCCCACAGGGTTGGCCGCCACCGTGTCAGCTGGCGTGAGACTGGGATTTGTAGGCTCGGTCGCCAAGGACACTCCTTACCTTGCTGGATGGGCCAAACGATTGGCCAAGGGCTGCGGTTTCGCTGCCAACGCGCGGGCCGCTGGCCCGTTCCAACTCGGCAAGCGCATAATGTGCCAGCTGGAATGCCAGGATTGATTCGGCGCCGCAATTGGCATTGATGCCGCGCGGGGTAATGCCATCGCGACACCGCCCGCTAGCCAGATCGCCGAGCGGCTGGGCACGGTCGTTCGCGCCCAGGAACCAGCGATAGGCGGCCTGGGCATGGCTGCGCCACAGCGCTTGCGACACGCCGCGCGCACCGTGCTCGTCCCAGCTGGCTTCGGCCTGCCAGGCTGCCGCGCATGCTTCCACCGCGGCCCAGGCTTCCAGCGGCTGCTGGTCGAATGGCTTGGCTTCATAAGATACGGCATGAGGCGGGGTGAAGGTTTCCGAACCAATCGCACGAAACTGACCTGTGGCAGTGGTCTGTTGCGCCACGATGAACCGCAAGGCTTCCAGCCCGCTTTCCAGCCAGTCTGCCCGGTTCATGAGATGGCCTGCGCGGATCAATGCTTCGGGCAGGCGCGGATTGTCGTAGCCCAGCATGGCTTCGAACCACGCCCAATCCGGGCGCCGCCCTTCGGCCAGCAAGGCATGAAGCACCGCGCCGCCGCGTTCGACCAACGCCCGGCTGGGACGGTGATCGGGCTCCACCGCCAGAACCTGCGCCGCGCCCAGTACGGCAAAGGCGATGCTGCGCGGGTATTCGACACTGCCCAGCGGATCGAGCACGATGTCATACCATTGCCGCGCCCATGCGCGCAGGCCGGCGTCCGGCGCGTGGGCCACGGCATGGCCCAAGGCCCACAGGGCGCGGCCATTGCTGTCTTCCGAGCCGACGTCTTCGCACCACGAGCGATCGAACGCCATGAAGTTGCGGAAGCGGCCAGCCTCGGGATTCCAGGCGTGCTGGACGAACGAGGCGAAGACCGTGGCCCAGCGCTGGCGCTCGGCCAGGGGAATGCTATCGGCCACACCCATCAGCATCAGCGCGCGGACATTGTCATCCAGGCAATAGCCATGGCGGCGATCGGGCACCACGCCGATTGCATGCTGCAACATGCCGGTGCTGTCACACATCGCCCAGACCCCGCTGGTGCCAGGCGTGGCGGTCAACGGCGGCAGCTGCGGCGCGGTGGCGGCCACGGTGTTGACCAGCTGGGCGCAGCTTTCGGCAAAGCGCGGCCAGATCGTTTCGCGGCCACGCGCATAGGCGCGGCGCTGCATGGCATCGAGCGCGGCGGGATCACCGAGCAGCGCATTGACCGCATCCGCAAGCGCCTGCGCCGAGCGCGGCGGCACCAGCGCGCCTACGCCATCGGCGAGCAGTTCACGCGCGTGAAGATAAGGGGTGGAAACCACCGCCTTGCCCAGCGCCACGGCATAGCTCAGCGTCCCCGAGGTGGACTGCTGCAGGTTGGGGTAGGGCGTGAGGTAGATGTCGCAGGCTTCAAGCTGGTCAAGCAGTTCGCCGGTTTCGAGGAAGCGATTTTCCCACAGCACGTGATCGGCCACGCCCAGCTGGCGCGCCAGGTCCATCAGGCTGTCGCGATAGGCTTCGCCTTCTGCGGCAACCAGGTTGGGATGCGTCGCGCCGACAATGCGATACACCGTGTTGGGGTGTGCCGCGACGATCGCCGGCAAGGCCTCGATCGCGGTTTCCAGGCCCTTGCCCTGGCCCAGCAGGCCAAAGGTCATGATCACGTTCTTGCCTTCAAGACCGGCGCGGGCCTTGAACTGGGCATGGCGCCCGAACGGGCGATCGGGTGCGCCGTGGGCAATCACGGTAACCCGCTTGGGATCGACGCCATAGACCGCGGCCAGGACATCGCGGCCATGTTCGCTCATGACCATGACGCCGCTGGCGCGATCGAGGATATGATCGAGCACCGTGCGCTGCTCGGCAGAAGGGCTGGCCAGCACGGTGTGCAGCGTCACGATCAGAGGCGCGGCCACGCGATCGAGCAGTTCGAGCACCATGGCGCCAGCTTCGCCGCCAAAGATGCCATATTCATGCTGGAGCCACACCGCATCGACGGCGTCCTCGTTGATGCGCCGCGCGGCAATGCGATAGTCTTCGGGCTGATCGGCCCGGATCACGCTGCGCGCATCGGGATAGGGCAGCGGCTCGGTCGGGCTGTCGATGACATGCAGGTCGACCGACAGCTCGGGGTGATGCAGCCCCAGCTGCTCGAACACGTCAGTGGTAAACGTGGCAATGCCGCACTTGCGCGGCGCGAAGCCCCCAATCAGCGCCACGCGGCGGGCGGGTGCACGGGAAGCTGCATCGGTACCGAAGAAATCAAGCACGGCCCCTGCAACAGGGGTGGCGCGCCGCAAGGAAGTGGAAAGGTCACGTGTCATCTGGCTGGCTCGCCCCGAATATGTCTGTTCGATGAACCAACGATGGAACCGGGATAAAGTTGCATTGCGCCGCAACGTCATCGTCACGTTACGTGCTGATTTTGTCGCTGAAAAAAGGCGACTCACAGGTGCGGCGCTGCAAAAACAACAAGGTTTCCGCGCCACGCTAACACATGTTAGGGCGCCCACCAGCGTTGGCGCCAGCCATATTCGGCTTCTATCGCCTGGCCTTGCGCGTCGCGCGCCGGGCGAAAGCGGAAGCGCTGCATAGCCAGGCGGCAGGTGATGGCATCGGCTTCATCGTTGCCGCTGGCCTGTTGCACGCGGCACGCCACCGGATTGCCCTGCGTATCCACCCGCAGCACGATCACCACCTGGCGGCCGGCACGATCGGCGCGGCCCGCGGCGGGATAATCGCGCGCGGCGGTGATGTCTCCGGCGATCTTGGCCACGCGCTGTGCCCCGCCACCACCATCGCCATTTCCTGCAGCGCCGCTACCGGTTCCAACACCGGCCGCCGCACCGCCGTTACCCGTGCCGGTGGTGCCAGCACCAGACAGGGCAGCATCGCCGGTCCCCGCCACGGGAGCGGCGGGAAGAGCAGGGATAATGATGCGCGGCGGTGGGGCCATGATTTCTTTGGGCCGCGCCTTGCGCCCCATCGCCCCGGCAGCCCCCGAAGCGGCATGGCTTGGCCGCATGCTGCTGCTGGGCGGCGGGGTGGGTGTGGGTGTGGGTTCGGGCGGAGTGTAGAGCACGAATGCCGGATCGGGCAGGCGCAGCGCGACAATGCCCCCAGCCAGGCCGTGCACCAGCGCCAGAATCAGGCCGACATGGAGCAGCGCAACCACGCCGCCGATCAACAGCTGGCGCTGCCAGCGGACATCCAGACCGGGGGTCTCGTAAGGAAAACGAATCGCGCGCGGGGCCATGGCCAAGCCATAATCCCTGGCGCATCGCGCTGGTTCCCAAGGGCATGATCCGGGCGAAAAACGGGCCAAAGCGTTGCAATCAGGGGATAGACCCCCTGGATGCAACCCTATTCGTATCATCGGCAGTTTCGCGTATGCCGCAGATGGGGTAGGGTTTTGTGGAATTGGCGTTGTGCCGCGCCTTCGCGCCCGGCACCAACAAACGCCACCAAGGATTGCAATGATGAGAATTCTGGTTGTCGAGGACGAGCCCCTGCTCGCAATGCTGCTGGAGGAAAACCTGGCAGACCTCGGCCATGACAAGGTAACGGCAGTGGCCACGGTGGACCAGGCGCTATCGGCGCTGGACGAAGGCCCGGTCGATGCCGCCCTGCTCGATTTTTCACTGGGCAGCGACACCACCTCGGTGCCAGTAGCGCTGCGCCTGCGCGAGGAAGGCACGCCGTTCTTTTATCTGTCGGGGCATGCCTCGTTCGATCCCGATGCCGGCGCGCCCGAAGCGCCGATGCTGCCCAAGCCGGTCAGCCTCGAAGCGCTGCGCGAGGCACTCTCCACGCTCGCCGACGCGCGCTGAGCCGCCCATTCCCGGCGGGCAGGCCAACTTTCCCGGGCCGGGTCGCTCAACTTTCCAGGAAACTGTCGTCCCGCGCCAGGCTGACCAGCCGCAGCCCGTGCGCCTGCGCGCGCTCTGCCGCGAGGGTCGAGGCCGCCGATACGGTGACGAGCAGCGGCACCCCGGCGATCACCGCCTTCTGCACCAGTTCATAGCTGCACCGCGCCGTCAGCACGACAAAGCCGCTGGCCGGATCGATCCCGGCACGCGCCATAGCGCCGACCAGCTTGTCGAAGGCGTTGTGGCGACCAACGTCCTCGCGCAGCGCCTGGATCGTACCATCGCCCGTGCAGAATGCGGCGGCATGGGCGGCGCGGGTGGCACGGCCCAGCGCCTGGTGATCGCCCATGGCTGCGGTGGCGCGAAAGATTGCCGCATCGCTGACGGCCAGTGCCGCGCCTACCTGCGGCAAGGGGCGCAAGACCTGCTCAAGGCTTTCGATCCCGCACAGGCCACACGATCCTTCGGACAGGCGCAGCCGCGCGCGCTCCATCAGCGGGGCAGCATCGGCCATGGTCAGCGTGATCCGCAAGATCCAGCCGCGCCCCTCGATCTGCGCCGCCTGCGCCGCCACGAAACCGGAAGGATCGGCGATCAACTGTTCCGACAGGCAAAAGCCCAGCGCATAGTCTTCAAGATCGGTGGGTGTGGCCATCATTACGGCATAGCCCAGGCCATTGATCTCGATCGCCACGGGCGCTTCCTGCGCCAGCGCGCGGGCGCGCGGCACGGGCGGGCGGCCATCGGCGAAATGTTCGACAAAGGCGTGGTCGACCGCGCCGGGCGGCAGGTCAGCCGGCATCGGCGCCATGGTGCGCGGGGTCGGTCGCCTTGGTTTGCGGTGGCGGGGCGTGGCCGGCGGCCAGTTCGGCCAGGGCCGTGCGCGCGATCGGATCGAGCCCGTCCTCGCCATGGGCGGCAAGGTGGGCAAAGATCTGGCGCAGCATCGCCGGCGTCCAGAACGCGTGCAGGTGATCGGCCAGAGCCGCCGCCGGGTGCGGCTCCCGCCCCCGGGTG
>NZ_KE148407.1:12736-22158 GCF_000410615.1 Novosphingobium sp. B-7
GCGGGCGATCTGGTTGGCCATGTAGACCAGCTTGGCTTCGGTTTGCCCGCTCATTCGGCTGGCTCCATCGCGCTGCCGGCGATGCGCCGCGCCTGGCGGCTTTGCGCGGCATAGTCTTCCTGCCATTCGCTCGGCCCGTTGGACGGGGTGATCTGCACCGCCGTCACCTTGTATTCCGGGCAATTGGTGGCCCAGTCGGAATAGTCGGTGGTCACCACGTTGGCCTGCGTGGCGGGATGGTGGAACGTGGTATAGACCACGCCGGGCGCCACCCGATCGGTCACCGTGGCGCGCAGCGTGGTTTCGCCCGACCGGCTGGCCAGGCGCACCCAGTCGCCGCTGTTGATGCCGCGGTTTTCCGCGTCGGTCGGGTGAATTTCCAGCACGTCTTCGGCGTGCCACACGCTGTTTTCGGTGCGCCGGGTCTGCGCGCCGACATTGTATTGCGAGAGGATGCGCCCCGTCGTCAGCAGCAGCGGGAAACGCGGCCCGGTGCGCTCGTCAGTGGGCACATAGTCGGTCACCACGAACTTGCCCTTGCCGCGCACGAAGCCATCGACGTGCATGATCGGCGAACCATCGGGCGCGGTATCGTTGACCGGCCACTGCAACGAGCCTTCGGCATCGAGGCGGGCATAGTTTACCCCGGCAAAGCTGGGGGTGAGCCGCGCGATCTCGTCCATGATCTCGCTGGGATGGGTGTAGTTCCAATCGAGGCCCATGGCGCGCGCCAGTTCCTGCGTCACTTCCCAGTCCTGATAACCGTTGAGCGGCTCCATCACCTTGCGCACCGGCTGGATGCGGCGTTCGGCATTGGTGAACGTGCCATCCTTTTCCAGGAACGAGGAGCCCGGCAGGAAGACGTGGGCATAGTTGGCGGTTTCGTTGAGGAACAGGTCATGCACGATGACGCAGTCCATCGCCGCCAGGCCCGCCGCAACGTGCTTGGTATCCGGGTCTGACTGAAGAATGTCTTCACCCTGGATGTAGAGGCCCTTGAACAGGCCGTCGGTCGCCGCATCGAGCATGTTGGGAATGCGCAGGCCCGGTTCGGGATCGATCCTGACACCCCATTCCGCCTCGAACAGCGCGCGCGTGGCGGCATCAGACACATGGCGATAGCCCGAAAGCTCATGCGGGAAGCTGCCCATGTCGCAGGCGCCCTGCACGTTGTTCTGCCCGCGCAAGGGGTTAACCCCCACGCCGCGCCGGCCGATGTTGCCGGTCGCCATGGCGAGGTTGGCAATCGCCATCACGGTGGAGGAACCCTGGCTGTGTTCGGTCACGCCCAGGCCATAATAGATCGCACCGTTGCCGCCCGTGGCATAGAGCCGCGCCGCCCCGCGCACGAGATCGGCGGGAACGCCGGTGACGGGTTCGAGGAATTCGGGGCTGTTGCGCTCTTGCGCCACGAATTCGGCCCAGTGCTGGAACTCGTCCCAATCGCAGCGTTCGCGCACGAACGCCTCATTGACCAGGCCTTCGGTCACGATCACGTGCGCCAGCGCGGAGAGCACCGCGACATTGGTGCCGGGGCGCAGCGGCAGGTGATAGTCTGCCTCCACATGCGGGCTGCGCACCAGATCGGTGCGGCGCGGATCGATCACGATCAGCCTGGCGCCCTGGCGCAGGCGGCGCTTCATCCGGCTGCCAAACACCGGATGGCCATCGGTGGGATTGGCGCCGATCACCAGGATCACGTCGCTGTCTTCGACCGAATCAAAATCCTGCGTGCCGGCAGACGTGCCGAACGTGGTCTTGAGGCCATAGCCGGTGGGCGAATGGCAGACGCGGGCGCAGGTATCGACGTTGTTGGTGCCAAAGCCGGCGCGCACCAGCTTCTGCACCAGGAAGCCTTCCTCGTTGGTGCAGCGGCTCGATACGATGCCGCCCAGGGCATTGTTGCCATGGCTGGCGGCGATCGCCTTGAAGCGACTGGCGGCAAAGCCCAGCGCCTCTTCCCAGCTGACCTCGCGCCAGGGCTGATCGATGCTGTCGCGCACCATGGGTTTCAGGATGCGGTCCTGGTGCTGGGCATAGCCCCAGGCAAAGCGGCCCTTGACGCAGGAATGGCCACGGTTGGCCTTGCCGTCTTTCCACGGCACCATGCGCACCAGCTGCTCGCCGCGCATTTCGGCGCGGAACGTGCAGCCCACGCCGCAATAGGCGCAGGTGGTGACGACGGCCCGCTCGGGCTTGCCGATTTCGGTCACCGCCTTTTCCATCAGCGCCGACGTCGGGCAGGCCTGCACGCAGGCGCCGCACGATACGCATTCCGACGAGAGGAAATCGTCAGACTTCACGCCCGCCGAAATCTGCGAGCCGAAGCCGCGGCTTTCCACCGTCAGCGCCAGGGTGCCCTGCACTTCATCGCACGCCCGCACGCAGCGCGAGCAGACGATGCACTTGGTCGCGTCAAAATCGAAATAGGGATTGCTGGCGTCGGTCTCCGCCTCCAGGTGATTGGCCCCCTCATAGCCATAGCGCACATCGCGCAGGCCCACGGCAGCGGCCTGGTCCTGCAACTCGCAATCGTTGTTGGCGCTGCAGGTAAGGCAGTCGAGCGGGTGGTCGGAGATATAAAGCTCCATCACCCCGCGCCGCAGCCTGGCCAGCTTTTCGCTTTGGGTGTGGACCTTCATGCCATCGGCCACCGGCGTGGTGCACGACGCCGGCGTGCCGCGCATGCCGTCGATTTCAACCAGGCACAGGCGGCACGAGCCGAACTGCTTGAGGTTGTCGGTGGCGCACAGCTTGGGGATCGACCCGCCCGAAACCGCCGCCGCGCGCATGACGGTGGTGCCGGCCGGCACGGTTACGGCGCGGCCATCGATTTCCAGCGTCACCTGGCTGTCGGAACGAACCTCGGGGGTGCCGAAATCGGCCTGGCGTTCATAGCCCATGGGCATGCTCCTGCACGGCGGCAAGATCCGCCGGGGTGTTGATATTGTGAGGAATATTCGTCAGCGCAACTGGGCGCGCGCCTAGCGCCTGGGCAAAGGCGCGCAAGCTGTGCTTGGCCGGGCTGGCCAGCAAGGCATCGAGCGCAGGCGCGGCACTGGCCGGCCACAGGCCGATCACCGGCTGGCTTTCGCAAAAGGCGGGTGCGGGGGAAAGCTGGGCGGCCGTATCGGCGGCAAGGCCAAAACTGTCGACCGGGACCGTGAGCACCGTATCAAACCCGTGGCCAGCGGCATGGTGGAGCGCGGCGGCGATGCCACCCAGCGGCCCCATGCCGGCACGCGGGCGATCGGGCAGACAGGGCGCCGGCGCATCGTCCCGCCCCACAACCACGACCGTGTCGCACTGCTGCTGCAGGGTATTCACGGCATGAGCGAGGAGGCTTTGCCCTGCCAGTTCGGCCACAGCCTTGTCACTGCCAAAGCGGGTGGATTGGCCCCCGGCAAGGACGGCGCCCAGGATCATGGGCGCACCCCTGCGCTGTCGTCAGCGCCCTTCGACAGGCTCAGGGCGAACGGGATTTGGGCTTTCACACCCTTGAAACCCGTTCGGGCTGAGCTTGACGAAGCCCCTTGGCAGCAAGGCGCCATCACTCCGCTGCCTCCGCGTCAGCCGGCACCGCACCGAAATCCTCGGGGAACCGGCGCAGGGCCGAAAGCACGGGATAGGGCGTGAAGCCGCCCAGCGCGCAAAGCGAGCCGAACTTCATCGTTTCGCACAGGTCTTCAAGCAGGGCGATCTCGTCGGCCAGGCTGCGCGCGCGCTTCTTGGCGTTGTGGATTTGCGGCAGGCTCTCCACCGCATCGGCACTGCGGCCCTGGCGGGCGCGGATGCGGTCGATCACTTCGACGCCGCGCGTGGAGCCCAGGCGGCAGGGCGTGCACTTGCCGCAGGATTCAGCGGCGCAGAACTGCATGGCAAAGCGCGCCTGCGCGCTCATGTCCACGCTATCGTCAAACACGGTCAGCCCGGCGTGGCCGATCAGGCCATCGGCAGCGGCAAAGCTTTCATAATCGAACGGCAGGTGGAAATCGGCCGGCGGGGGATAGGCGCCCAATGGCCCGCCCACTTGCACCGCGCGCACTGGCCGGCCCGAGGCAGTGCCGCCACCGACCACCTCGACCAGTTCGCCCAGCGTGATGCCAAAGCCGACCTCGTACAGCCCGCCATACTTCACGTTGCCGGCGATCTGGATCGGCATCGTACCCTTGGACCGGCCAAAGCCGACATCGGCATAAGCCGCGCCGCCGTTCGCCAGAATCCACGGCACTGCTGCCAAGGTCAGCACGTTGTTGACCACGGTGGGCTTGCCGAATAGCCCTTCGAGCGCGGGCAGTGGCGGCTTGGCCCGCACTTCGCCGCGCTTGCCCTCCAGGCTGTTGAGCAGCGAGGTTTCCTCGCCACAGACATAGGCGCCCGCGCCCACGCGCACTTCCACCTCGAACGGGGCGATGTGCGGACGCGCCGCCTGGGCTGCGGCCTGCATCTTGGCGATGGCATGAGGATATTCGCTGCGGATATAGACATAGCCCTTCGCCGCGCCCACGGCATGGGCGGCAATCGCCATGCCTTCGATCAGCATGAAGGGATCGCCTTCCATCACCATGCGATCGGCAAAGGTGCCGCTGTCGCCCTCGTCGGCGTTGCAGACGATATATTTGGGCGTGGCCGGCGCCTTGGCCACGGTGGTCCACTTGATCGCGGCGGGGAAGCCCGCCCCGCCTCGGCCGCGCAGGCCCGAGGCCATGACTTCCGCAATCGTCGCTTCCGGCCCCATTTCGCGCGAACGGGCAAGGCCCGCCCAACCGCCATGCGCCGCGTAATCCTCAAGGCTCAATGGCCGCGTCTTGCCGGCGCGCGCGAAGGTAAAGCGCTGCTGACTGGCGATGAAGGGGTGATCGGCGATCGGGCCGATGCCCTTGTCGCTGGTGCCGGCCAGCACGGCAGGCACGTCGGCCGGCTCCAGCGGGCCGAATCCTTGCCCGTCGATTTCGGCCATGGGCTCAAGCCAGTGCATGCCCCAGCTCGATACCCGCTCCACCGTGCAGCCCGCCGCTGCGAAGGCAGCAGCCACGGCATCGGCGCCACAGGCGAGGGCCAGCGCGTCGTCGGAAATGCGCACGGTCGTGCTCATGCCCACGTCCTTCATGCCAAGCCTCCCACCAGAACATCGAGCTTTTCAGGCGTGAGCCGGGCGTGGAGCGTATCGCCCACCATCGCGTTCGGCCCCACGCTGCAAAGCCCCAGGCAATAGACCGTTTCCACCTTCACCGGCCCATCGGCGCGAAGGCGCGCGGCCAGTGCCTCAACGCCGCGTGCCTGGCAGCTTTCCGCGCGGCACAGCTTGACTACCGGGCGCGATTCGGGCGCGGTGCGGAAATCGTGATAGAAGCTGACCACACCGTGCACTTCGGCGCGGCTGAGATTGAGCGCATGGGCGATCGCCCGTTCGGCCGCTTCGCTCACATGGCCAAAGACAGCCTGCACATCATGCAGGATCGGCAGCAGGGATCCCTCGCGCCCGGCGTGCGCGGCAAGGATCCGGTCCAGTTCGGCAGGTTCGGTCATGGCGCGAAATGTCGCCCCGTCGGCGCGCGCGGTCAAATCGAATTGCGCAAAGTTTGATAGAATTTCTCTATCACACCGCCAGCGCGCGCGCCACGTCGAGCGCAGCCAGCGCCAATGGCCCCATCGGCTGGCGATCGAGCACCACCAGCCCCAGCCGCCGCGCGGTTTCAGCGCCCTCCATCGGCTGGATCGCCGCCCAGTCCAGCCCGGTCAGCAGCGCGGCATAGCTATCGGGGATGATCGTGGCAAAGCGGCCCGACTGCACCAGCGACAGCAGCGCGACATAGCTGTCTGCCACGGCACGCGGCGCCAGGGCCAGGCCGCGTGCGGCAAACTGCGCGTCGAGAATGCGGCGATACTGCATGCCCTGGTGCAGCAGGCACAGCGGCATGGCAGCCGCCTCTGCCCAATCCATCGCCGCGCCGCTTTCGCGCGCGGCATCGCCATGGGTTACAAAGAGATAGCGTTCCTGCGCCAGCGGCACGGCGATGACGTTGGCGGGTGGCTCATGATCGAGATAGGTCAACCCGGCATCGCACGACAACGCCTGGAGATCCTGTTCGATCACCCGGCTGGTGGCCTGGTGGACGGCGAGGTGCAGCCCGGGATAACGGCCCAGCAGCGCATCGCCAAAGCGGCCGACCAGCGGCAGCGCGGCGGGAATGGCGGCAAGGCGAAACGGCCCTGCCAATGGTGCGGCCGTGGCCGCCACGGCCTGGGCCATGCTGCCCATCGCGCCGAGGATCTGTTCGGCCCAGGGCAGCATGGCCTGGCCCTGCGCCGTCAGATCGATGAAGCGCCGGTCACGCTCTACCAAGCGCTTGCCCAGATCCTGTTCCAGCGCCACCAGCCCGGCCGACAGCGTGGGCTGCGACACGCCGCATTCCGCCGCAGCGCGGGCGAAGTGGCGCTGACGCGCCAGGGCCACGAAATAGCGCAAGTGGCGCAGCTGCATGAGTGGGGCAAACTCCCTCGAAAATTGAGAGGCTGTTTCTATCACGAAACGCACGGGCAGGCATGGCCCAAAGCCGCCGCCAGGGCCAGCGGCGACGCGGTTATCGCTTCATTTCCGTGGGAACAGGCGCCGCATGGCGATCCAGTAGGGATTACTAAGGGCCATCCCGATGGGCGGCGGCACGGATCGCGCTGACGCCCGCACGTGGGGCAGGCATTCGGGACCGGCGCAAGGGGGACGGTGATTTCATGAAGCCAGAGGGCCAGATCGTTGCACAACCCGCACCGGGCGCGATGCCGGCGGTGGACCTGCTGGCGCGCGGGCGCCGGGTCATCCAGACAGAGGCCGACGCGCTCGATCGCCTGGCGCGCACGCTCGATGCCCGGTTTGCCGATGCGGTGAACCTGCTCCTGGCCACCAAGTCACGCGTGGTGGTGAGTGGCATGGGCAAATCGGGGCATGTCGGGCGCAAGCTGGCGGCGACGCTCGCCGCCACCGGCACGCCGGCCTTCTTCGTCCACCCGGCAGAGGCGGCGCATGGTGACCTGGGCATGCTCACGCCTGACGATCTGCTGCTGGTGCTGTCCAATTCGGGCAATACCCCCGAACTCCGCCCGATCCTGGCCCATGCCGCACGGCTGGGTTGCCCGCTGATCGGCATCAGCGCGCAGGCGGATTCGATCCTGCTGCGCCGCGCGGATATTGGCCTGGTCCTACCCCCGGCGCGCGAGGCGTGCCCGGCCCATGTCGCGCCCACTACCTCGTCCACGCTGATGCTGGCGCTGGGCGATGCGCTGGCGATTGCCACCATGGCGGCGCGGGGCACGACGCATGCACAGCTGCGCCAGCTTCATCCAGGCGGCGCCATCGGCACCAGCCTGGCCACCGTGGCCGACATCATGCATCGCGGCGATGCCGTGCCCCTGGTGCCCATGGCCATGCCGATGCGCGACGTGCTGCTGGAAATGACCGAAAAGAGCCTGGGCATCGCCGGCGTGGTCGATCGCGCCGGTTGCCTGGTGGGGGCGATCAGCGATGGCGATCTGCGCCGCCATGTCCATGGCCTGCTGACTTCCTGCGCCGAAGACGTGATGACCCACGCCCCGCGCACGGTGCGCGCCGATGCCCGCGCCGCAGACGCGCTGGCCGTGATGAGGCAGGCCAACGTCACCGCGCTGTTCGTGGTGGAAGGCGCAAGCGCCCCCGTGCCCGTCGGCGTGGCGCGCATGGCAGACTGCGCCACGCTCGCCACTGGCCCCGCGCCCGAAAGCGCGGCAGCGGTGCCTCCGCCTCCTCGGAATCCTCAGGCGCTGTTTGCCTGGGATCGTCCGGCCCAGGCGGCGTCGGCGTAACCGCGATGCCCTTCCCCGTCTTGCCGCCTTCTCCTGATCTGGCCGGCCCGGCTGCTCCGGCACGTTCGTCGCTGGCCGTCACCTGGTCGGTCTGGCGCGCGCTGATGCTGCGCGAGGCGCTGACCCGGCTGTTCGCCACGCGCATTTCGTGGGCCTGGGTGCTGTTCGAGCCGGTGTTCCACGTCGCCTATCTGCTCGTGCTCTATTCCGCCGTGCGGGTGCACAGCGTGGGCAACCTCGACACGCCGGTGTGGATCATGGTCGGCATCCAGACCTTCTTCCTGTTCCGCAAGACGGCCGACCACGTGGCCGGCGCCCCGGCCGACAATTCCGCCCTGTTTGCCTATCGCCAGGTCAAGCCGGTGGACACGCTGGTGGCGCGCGGCCTGCTCGAAGGGGCAAGCTGGCTGGTGATCACCCTACTGCTGATCGCGCTCCTGGCGCTATGGGGCCACCCTTTTGCCCCGCAGTTCCCATTGGCGATGATGGGGGCCTGCGCGGCGATGTGGCTGCTGGGCGTGGCGTTTGGCATGGTGGTTTCGGCCTGCACCACCTTGATGCGCGAAACGCGCCAGGTGCTGCACATCGTGCTGCGGCCGCTCTACATGATTTCGGGCGTGATGTTTCCACTTGGCTCGCTGCCGGCCGACTGGCGCGCGCTGCTGATGCTCAATCCCCTGGCGCATGGCGTGGAGCTGGTGCGCATGGCCTTGTCCGACAGCTATCAGGCCGTGCCGGAAACCGATGCCGGCTATCTCTTTGCCTGGGTGCTGGGACTGCTGCTGCTCGGCCTCGCGCTGCAACTGCGCCTGGCGCACAAGGTGGGTGCGCGATGATCGTCGGGCGCGGCCTGTCCAAGCGTTACATGACCGCGCATGGCGCGGGGCCCTGGGTGCTCGACAACGCCAATTTCGTGATCCCGCCACGGGTCAGTGTGGGGATTCTGGGGGCCAATGGCGCGGGTAAGTCCACCCTGCTGCGCATTCTGGCGGGGGTGGACAAGCCGACGCGCGGCGCGGTGGAGCGGCATTGCCGCGTATCGTGGCCGCTCGGCTTTGGCGGCGGGTTGCAAGGCACGCTGACCGGGCGCCAGAACGCGCGCTTTGTCTGCCGCATCCACGGGCACGAGGATGACATTCCCGAACGCCTGGCGCGCATTGCCGAATTTGCCGCGCTGGGCGAACGTTTCGACCAGCCGATCCGCACTTATTCCACCGGCATGGCGGCGCGCCTGCGCTTTGCCATTTCGCTGGCGTTCGATTTTGACGTCTACATTTCCGATGAAGCGACCTCTGCCGGCGATGCCAGCTTTCGCGCGCGCGCGGCCGAGGAATTCCGCCGCCGCGCCAACCAGGCCAGCGTGATCATGGTCAGCCACGATCCCGGCACGCTCAAGCGGTTCTGCACTGCCGGCATGCTGCTGCACCAAGGCAGGCTGACCTGGTTTGACCGGCTGGGAGACGCCATCGCGGCCTACAAGGACACCCTGCCCGCATGAGCACCGACCTTGCCTATCCGCCGCCGCTGGCCCCTGCCGCGCCGATCGCGCACCGGCGGCGGCCCCCGGCCGATCTGCCCGAGCAGGA
>NZ_APCQ01000450.1:0-535 GCF_000410615.1 Novosphingobium sp. B-7
GCGCACGCTGGACCAACTCGGCATCCCTCGTCGGACATTCTACCGCTGGTATGATCGCTACCTCGAAGGCGGGCCGGAGGCGTTGGAAGATCGGCCATCGGCGCCGAGCCGGGTGTGGAACCGCATCCCGGCGGGCATCCACGACCAGATCATCGAGCTGGCGCTGGAACAGTCTGAGCTGAGCCCCCGGGAACTGGCCGTGCGCTTCACCGATGGGCAGCGCTACTTCGTGTCGGAATCCACGGTTTACCGCTTGTTGAAGGCCCACGACCTGATCACCAGCCCGGCCTATGTCGTGATCAAGGCTGCCGATCAGTTCCACACGAAAACCACGCGGCCGAACGAGATGTGGCAGACCGACTTCACCTACTTCAAGATCATCGGGTGGGGCTGGATGTATCTGTCGACCGTGCTCGACGACTTCTCGTGCTACATCATCGCCTGGAAGCTGTGCACCAACATGCGAGCCGAGGACGTCACCGACACGCTGGACCTCGCCCTGGCGGCTTCTGGTTGCGACAGCGCCACGGTGCTG
>NZ_KE148408.1:0-205 GCF_000410615.1 Novosphingobium sp. B-7
CGCTCGATCACGGCATGGCCGCGCGTATCCAGGCTGTCGGCAGCCACGCCCCATTGCGCCGCCGCCGCCGCGATCAGTTGCGCACGCAGCGCGGCCGCCGCCTCGCGCAGCGGCTGTTCGAACATCGCCAGGCCGGTGCCGGCCACAGTCAGCATCATCGGCCCGCGCTCGGCCTTGAGGCGAGTCAGGCCATTGGCGGGGTCGG
>NZ_KE148408.1:465-1017 GCF_000410615.1 Novosphingobium sp. B-7
CTCGCCCTTGCCGGCCACCAGCGGCGCGGCATAGTGGCGCGGCACCAGGGCAAAGGCGGCGATCAAGGCGCCCCCTGCCCCGGCACCGATCAACACGCCGCGTCGCGTCGGTTTCAGCCTGTTAAGGGCCGGCGGCAGGGCCATTGCGGGCCGATCAGGCCGTCTGGTCCAGCGCCGCCAGCACGGCGCGCGCCAGCCCCATGAACGCCTGCGCCTGCGGTCCTTCGCCGGCGGCCGGCGGCTCACCCGCATCGCTCTTCTGGCGGATCGCGATATCGAGCGGCACCCGGCCCAGGAACGGCAGGCCCAGTTCGCGCGCGGTCACTTCCGCGCCGCCATGGCCAAACGGATCGCTCACCTGGCCGCAATGCGGGCACAGATATCCGGCCATGTTCTCGACCAGGCCCAGCACGGGTACTTTGCCTTGGTCGAACAGCCCGATCGCGCGGGTCGCGTCGATCAAGGCCAGGTCTTGCGGGGTGGATACGATCACCGCCCCGGCCGGCTTGTATTTCTGCAGCATGGTCAACTGGATATCGCCCGTGCCGGGCG
>NZ_KE148408.1:1041-1749 GCF_000410615.1 Novosphingobium sp. B-7
CGCCCCAATCGGCCTCGATCAGCTGGCCCAGCGCGCTGCCAGCCATCGGCCCACGCCAGGCAATCGCCTGCCCCGGCTGCACCAGATGCCCCATCGACAGCATCGGCACGCCCCACGGGCTGGGGATCGGGATCATCGTCTTGTCGCGCGCCTCGGGCTTGCGCCCTTCGGTGCCGAGCAGGCGTGGCTGCGATGGGCCATAGATATCAGCATCGACCAGGCCGACCTTGCGCCCCAGCCGCGCAAGCGCCACGGCCAGGTTGGCCGACAGCGTGGACTTGCCCACCCCGCCCTTGCCCGACCCCACCGCCAGGATGCGCCGGCTGCGCTTTTCGGCAGTCAGCGCCACGCGCACCTCGTCCAGCCCGGCCGCCACGCCTGCCGCCTTGGCCGCCTGTTCCAGCGCGGCGCGCGCGGCGCCGTCCAGCCCGCCGGCATCGATCACCGCCGTCGCGCTCGTACCGGTCACCCGTACCACCTGAAGCCTTTCGCCACCCACGGCATCGGCAATGGCCTGGCGCACGGCCGCTTCATCGATCGTCACTGCTTGATTCCTGTTCCTTGGCGCATCTGTCCCGGCAACCCGGGGGCGTGCTATTGCCCCCTAGCAGACGAATTTTGGGAACGAGACACTGTTTTTCACGCGATCCCTTCCTATAAGACTGGTCATGACTGCTTTTCGTGGACTGGCCTTGCGCCCCCTCGCGC
>NZ_KE148408.1:1857-6124 GCF_000410615.1 Novosphingobium sp. B-7
GCAGAACCCGGCTCGCCAGGCGCCAGCAGCGACACGCCCAACGATGACAAGGCCAAGCCGGCAAAGGGCACAGGCAGCAAGGCCCCTGGCGGAGATGCCCCGCGCAATCCCTGGCTGCCACCAGCCGGAGACCCGCGCCGTCCGCCCAGCATCGAAGACATCTTTCGAGCCCGCGCCGGCAAAGGTGGCGGCAACGGCGGGAGAAACGGGGGCGGCCGTGGCGGCAATGGCGGCCCCACTGGCCCGCTGCTCGGCGGCCGTGGCCCCAACCTGCGCCTGCCGCAGCGGCCCGATGGCAAATCGTGGTGGCCGATCGGCATTGCCGCCGTCGTCCTGCTCTGGCTGGGCGGATCGAGCATGCACCGCCTTGCTCCGCAGGAACAGGGCGTGGTCACCACGTTCGGCTCGTATTCGCGCACGCTTGGCCCTGGCGTCTCGTTCACGCTGCCCTGGCCGATCCAGTCGGTCGATACGCGCGATGTCACCTCGATCCAGCGCGAGACCATTCCCGAAGGCGATGGCGAGCGCCTGATGCTCACCGGTGACCAGAACCTGGTCAACCTCAACTATCTGGTGCGCTGGAACATCAAGGATCTCAAGCTCTATACTTTCCAGCTGGCCGATCCAGACCAGACCGTGCGCGAAGTGGCCGAGGCATCGATGCGCGCGGCCATTGCCGAGGTGAACTTCAACGACGCGATGGGCACCGGCCGCGCCACGATCGAGCAGAGCGTTCGCGACAAGATGCAGCGCGTGCTCGATGCCTATCGCTCCGGGGTCAAGATCCAGGGCGTGGAAATCACCAAGATCGATCCGCCGGCCAAGGTCGTCGACGCGTTCAAGGAAGTGCTCGCCGCGCAGCAAAAGGCGCAGGGGGATGTGAACGAGGCGCAAGGCTGGGCGCAAAAGAAGCTGGCCGCCGCCCAGGGTGAAGCCGCCGCTTTCGACAAGGTCTATGAACAGTACAAGCTGGCCCCGGAAGTGACCAAGCGGCGCATGTATTATGAAACGATGGAGCGCGTTCTGGGCCAGACCGACAAGGTGATCGTGGAAGCACCAGGTACGGTGCCCTATCTGCCGCTGCCCGCCTTGCGGCAATCGCCGCCGCCCGCCCCGGATGACAACCGCCAGGGGGGGCAACGCTGATGCAGCCGTTCATCTCGCTCAACCAGCGCATCGTCGCCGGGCTGGTCGCGCTGGCGGTGCTGGTCATGATGTGCGTGATCGCCGTGCCCGAAACCGAACAGGTGGTGATCGTGCGGCTCGGCCAGCCGGTGCGCGTGATCAACCGCTATGCCCCCAATGCCGATTTCGGCCGCACCGGCGCGGGCCTGGTCTGGCGCATTCCGTTCCTTGAACAGGCAGTGCGCATCGATCGCCGCGTGCTCGATGTCGATATGGAACGCCAGCAGGTCACCTCGCTCGACCAGCGCCGCCTGGAAGTGGATGCCTATGCCCGCTTTCGCGTGATCGATCCGATCAAGATGTACGAGACCGCCGGCACGGTCGACCGCGTGGCACAGCAGCTGCAGCCGATCCTCAATTCGGTGCTGCGCCAGGAACTGGGCAAGCGCACCTTTGCCTCGCTGCTCACCCCCGAACGCGGCCAGGCCATGGCCCGCATCCGCGAAGGGCTCGATCGCGAGGCGCGCGAATACGGCGCCCAGGTGATCGACGTGCGGATCAAGCGCGCCGACCTGCCCGATGGCACGCCGCTGGAATCCGCCTTTGCCCGCATGGCGACCGCCCGCGCCCAGGAAGCGGCCACGATTGCCGCCCAAGGGCAAAAGAATGCGCAGATCATTCGCGCCCAGGCCGAAGCGGAAGCAGCCCGTATTTATGCGGCCAGCTTTGGCAAGGATCCTGAATTCTATGACTTTTACCGTGCCATGCAGAGCTATGACTACACCTTCACCCAGAAAGGCAGCAATACCAGCATCATCCTTTCGCCCGACAACCGCTATCTGAAGCGTTTCAAGGGCGACTGATCGGAACCTGTTCCATTCAAAGTCCGTTCATGCGACGAAGCGTGAAACGGCTCCCGGATCGGGCGCGGTTTTCCCTCACGCCGCGTCAAGCAACAAGCGAATAAAGGATCAACCCTCGTGCGATACGCTTATGGAGTGACTACGGCACTGCTTCTCGCCGGCAGCGCGCTCACGCTGGCAACGGGCTTTCCGGCCGGCGCCCAGGTAGCGCAGAATGACAGTTCGCAGATTCAGGCGATCACCCCGCGCCAGGGTGCGCCGTCCAGCTTCGCCGATCTGACGGCCCAGCTCCAGCCCGCCGTGGTCAACATCTCCACGCGCCAGCGGGTCAAGGTCCAAAACAACAACCCCTTTGCCGGCACGCCGTTTGGCGATCTGTTCGGCGGTGGCCAGGGCGGCCAGGGTGGCGGCAGCACGCGCGAGGCACAGTCGCTCGGTTCGGGCTTCATCATCTCGGCCGATGGCTATGTGGTCACCAACAACCACGTGATCACCGCCGATGGCCAGGGTGAAGTGGAATCCATCTCGGTCACCACGCCCGATGGCACCGAATATCCCGCCAAGCTGGTTGGCAAGGATGCCGCATCCGATCTCGCCGTGCTCAAGATCACCGGCAACAAGCCGTTCCCGTTCGTCAAGTTCGGGGATTCGCGCAAGGCCCGCGTGGGCGACTGGGTCATCGCCATCGGCAACCCGTTTGGCCTGGGCGGCACGGTGACGCAGGGGATCATCTCGGCCGTCTATCGCGCCACCGGCTCGGGCAGCGCCTATGACCGCTATCTCCAGACCGACGCCTCGATCAACCGCGGCAACTCGGGCGGCCCGATGTTCGACATGGCCGGCAACGTGATCGGCATCAACAACGCGATCTATTCGCCCACTGGCGGCAGCGTCGGCATCGGCTTTGCCATTCCCGCCGAAATCGCCGCGCCGATCGTGGAAAAGCTCAAGAACGGCCAGGCGATCGAGCGTGGCTATCTCGGCGTGCGCATCCAGCCGATCAACGATGATCTTGCCGCCTCGCTGGGCCTGCCCAAGAACCGTGGCGAATTCATCCAGTCGGTCGAACCGGGCGCTGGCGCGGCCAAGGCCGGCATCCAGGCAGGCGACGTGGTCACCCGCGTCGATGGCAAGGAAGTCAAGCCCGACCAGACGCTGTCGTTCATCGTTGCCAACACCGCCCCGGGCAAGACCGTGGCCATCGACCTGGTGCGCAACGGCAAGCCGATGACCGTCAATGCCGTGGTCGGCAAGCGCCCGACCGAGGAAGAGCTCGCCAACCAGAGCTTCGACCAGGACCAGCAGGACGACAACGGCCTGGGCGACAACAGCGATGGCCAGCAGCAGCAGAAGCAGGCCCAGGCAACGGGCGCGCTGCAAAAGTCGCTGGGTATCGGCGCTGTGCCGCTCACCCCGCAGATCGCCCGTCAGCTGGGCGTGAGCGAGGATACGCGCGGCGTGGTCGTTACCGGGGTGGACAGCTCGTCTGACGCTGGGGCTAAGGGCCTGCAGCGCCGCGACATCATCCTCTCGGCCAACTATCGCATGCTGGCGACCGTCGCCGATTTGGAAGCCGTGGTCCGCCAGGCCAAGGCCGAAAATCGCGAAGCCGTGCTCCTGCGCGTGCAGCGCGCCGGCCAGCCGGCGATCTATCTGCCGATCCGCCTGCGCTGATCGCCAGGCCGCTTAGCCAAGCATAAAAAGGCCGGCATCCCCACGCGGGATGCCGGCCTTTTTGTTTGTGAAGAGTGGGGCGCACGCAGCGCCCTCACCCTGCCGTCAGCAAGCCATCAATAGTTGGCTGCCGGGTCGCTGGCCGGGAAGCTTTCGTCCACCACCTGGTCCTGCTTGTCCCACTTAGGCGGATCAGAGCGCATGCCCTCTACCCCGGCAGAGCGCACCTTGGCAAAATTGTCGCCCGGCGTTTCGCCATGGGCAAACGCGGCCGGCGCGGCGCTCTCGCCGTCCTTGTTGCGGACGCTGCGATAGATGACGTAGCCCGCCACTGCGGCGGCGGCCCAATGGAATATGCTCATCGCTCAACCTCCATCTGCGGCAGCCAGCAAGGCCGCCGATCATGGGGCACAAACGAACCGGGGCGCGAATGGTTCGCGCCCCGGTGGCATTTTCATGCTGTCACAGGTTTCAATAGCCCTGCCAATCCTGCGCCCGACGGTCTGGCGGCGGCTTGGTGGCCGGCGGCCGGGGCACTGCCGGCTGGGCTGGCCTGGGCGTCTGGCGGGTGCGGCCAGTGGCGCGATCGAGCAGATCGTCGCTCG
>NZ_KE148409.1:0-6632 GCF_000410615.1 Novosphingobium sp. B-7
CAGCGCTGCCCGCGCCTTGGCCCGCACCGCATCGAGCGGGGGGCCATCGGCCGCCGCCTGCCCCACCGGCGCCAGGGCCAGGAGCGTTGCCGCGAGCGACACGAGCCAGGCACGCCTGCGGTTACCCATGCATGTCATATTGCTTGAGCAAGTCGTAAAGCGTCGGCCGACTGATACCGAGCAGACGCGCCGTGCTGGAAATGTTGCCCTCGCTACGCGCCAGTGCATGGCGGATCGCCTTGCGATCGGCCGCCTCGCGCACCGCCTTGAGGTTGAGCGGATTGTCTGCCCCCGCGTCGGCCAGCGGCAGATCGAGGTCAGCGGCCGCCACCAGCTTGCCATCGGCCATGATCACCGCGCGCTTCACCCGGTTTTCCAACTCTCGTACGTTGCCCGGCCAGCCCCATCCGTCGATCGCGGCCAGGGCATCAGGGGCGAAACCCTTGACCGAGGGGTTCATCTGCGCGGCAAAGCGGGTGAGGAACGCCTTGGCGAGCAAAGTGGCATCGCCCGGCCGTTGCGCCAAGCTGGGGATCTTCACGACGATTTCAGCGAGGCGATACCACAGGTCTTCGCGAAAGCGCCCCTCGGCGATCATCGCCTCGAGGTTCTGGTGCGTGGCGCAGACGATCCGCGTGTCGACCGCGATCGAGCGGCGCCCGCCGATCCGCTCGATCGTGCGTTCCTGCAGGAAGCGCAGCAGCTTGACCTGCAACTGCAGCGGAATATCGCCCACTTCATCGAGGAACAGCGTGCCGCCATTGGCCTGTTCGATCTTGCCCTCGGTGGTCTTGACCGCACCGGTGAACGCGCCCTTTTCGTGGCCGAACAGCTCGCTTTCCAGAAGGTTTTCCGGGATCGCCGCGCAGTTGATCGCCACGAAAGCGCCGCTCGCCCGGCTCGATGCCTCGTGCAGGCCACGCGCCAGCAGTTCCTTGCCCGTGCCGCTGGCGCCAAGCAGCATGACCGAGACATTGGTATTGGCCACCCGCTCGATCGTACGGGCAACCTTGACCATTTCCGGCGCGGCCGTGATCATGTTGCCCAGCACGCGGTGATCGGCCGGCGCCCGCGTGGCCAGGCTGAGGTTTTCCGCCTCGATCCGGTGAAGATGCAGGGCACGGCGCACGATCAGGCCCAGCGCGTCGATATCCACTGGCTTGGGATAGAAATCATAGGCCCCTTGCGCCACGGCACGCAGCGCGGATTCGCGCGCGCCGTGGCCCGAGGCCACGATAACCTTGGTGTCAGGCTTGATTGCCATGATCTCGTCCAGCACGGCAAAGCCCTCGCTCACCCCGTCGGGATCGGGCGGCAGGCCCAGATCGAGCGTGACCACTGCCGGCTCTTCGGCGCGCAACAGCGTGAGCGCGCTGGCGCGATCGCCGGCGATGAACACCTCGAAATCCTCGTAGGCCCACTTGAGCTGCGCCTGGAGGCCCGGATCATCTTCGACGATGAGCAGCTTGGGCAGCTGCTTGGCGCGGGTGTCGGTCATCATGCAACGTCCTGCTGGGAATAGGGTGGGGACAGGGCAGCGGCGGCAGCAAGCGGCAGGCGCACGGAAAAGCGGCTGCCCAGCCCCTCCCGGCTTTCCACGTCGAGCCGGCCGCGCATGGCGTGCACCAGTTCGCGCGCTTCGAACGCACCGATGCCAAAGCCGCCGGCCTTGGTGGAAACGAATGGCTTGAACAGGTTGTTGCGCACGAACTCGGCGCTCATCCCGGTGCCGGTGTCGATGACGTCGATGCAACCGTGCAGCGCCTCGCTGCGCAGTTCGACGCGCACGCTTTGCCCGGCAGGGCTGGCATCAATGGCGTTCTGCACCAGGTGGGCCAGCACCTGCTCCAGCGTTTCGCGGTTGGCCATGATCGTGCAGGGGCCATGCACCGTCACCACCACTTGCGCCCCGCTGGCGCCATGCGGCCAGCGACCGGCCAGCGCCTGGGCCACCGCCACGGCATCAACCGCGGCGAGTTGCTCCACATTGCCGGCGCCATAGCGCGACAGGCGGGCGATCAGGGCGTTGAGCTTGTCGGCCGAGTTGCTCAGCGTGACGAGCATGTCCTTGCGGAACTCGGGATTGTCGGCGTGGCGCTGCGCGTTGCGCGCCAGCAGGCCAAGCTGGCTCGCCAGGTTCTTGATATCGTGCATCACGAAGGCGATGCGGCGGTTGAATTCATCAAAGCGGCTGGCTTCGAGCAGCGCGAGCTGGCCGTTGTTTTCGGCGATGTAGCTGGCCAGCTGATGGCCCACCACGCGCAGCAGATCGAAATCCTCCCAATCGAGCTGGCGCGCCACGGCCGGGCGGCCGAGCACGACAAGGCCGACCAGTCGATCGAAATGGAGCAGCGGCACCAGGGCCCAGACGGCCTCTTCCTCGATCATCCAGACGGGCGTGGCCTGTGCCTCGCCACGGTGATCGATGCCGCCGCGCACTTCATCGAGATCGACGATGAAGCCGTGGGTTTCGAAGAAGGCAGCGCCCGCTGCATCGAGCCCCTGGGCCGGCACATCGAGCGTGGGCCATTGCCAGCGTGCCGCCAGGACCAGTTCGCCGCTATCGGCCGGCACCAGCAAAGCGCCGCGCGCGCTGTCGGTGATATCGGCCACGGCCTGGATCACGCGGGTATGCAACGGCACGGTATCGCCCGCGCCACTGGTCATCCCGCCCGGCCCCCGTGCCCCACCCCGGCCGATCGTGGCGTTGAAGCGCAGCCATTCGGCGCGATAGTCATAGCGGTGCTGGAAGAAATGCTTGGACAGCATGACGTTGAGCCAGCCGCGCAGGCGCCCAGAGGGCATCAGCGCCAGGACCAGCACCGACGAGGCGAACACGAAGCCAAGCTGGGTCAGCATCGTGGCACTGCCACCTGCCCAGGCGATGGACTGCGCCACGCCGACCATCACCAGCATGTAGCCGCCGATCACCAGCAGCGAGAGCGACTGGAACGCCACCGTGCGCGACGGCGAAAAGCGCCCGGTGGTCTGCTCGCGCACGGCGCCAGCGGCGAGCAGGGCCACGCCCAGCAACGCGGCGAGCGCGCGCAGGCTGACGAGTTCGGCCGGCGTGCCGCGCACCAGATAGGCGATGGTGTAGAAATTGAGATCGTAGCCCCAGATCACCGCCAGGGCAGCGCAGGTCCAGCGTACCGCGCTGCGCTGCGCGGTCATCGCCCCGGCATAGAGATTGTGGACCAGCACCAGCGCCCCGGTGATCACCAGCAGGCGCAGCATCACCGCAATCTGGAAAATCATCGCCCGTGCCACCGGGAACGCGGCAAAGCGCCAATCGAGCACGAGAAGCACGACCTGGAGCAGTTCGACCACGGCCAGCACGATCAGCACCGGCCGCACCGGCGCTACGGATTCATGCCGTCCATCCCGGGCGAAGAGGGCATAGACCACCAGCAGCCAGGCCAGGTTGCGCGCCATATCGGCCAAGAGCGCCACGGGCGCGTGCGGCCCCAATGCGGCCTGCAACAGAGCCCAGACCGCACCAACCAGCACCGCCGCGATTCCGGCGCGGCTGACCGGGCGGCCGCGCCGTTGCCGGTCGATCTGCCACACGCCCAGCACCAGCCCGGCAAATGCCGCCAGCACAAAGGCCCATTGGCCCAATCCTGTCCATCCCACAGGGGCCTGCATCGCGGCAGCGCCTGCTTAGCGCGCGCCTTCGTGCCACAGCACGACGCGCAGGGTTTGCAGCAGGATCAAGAGATCGAGAAACGGGGTGTAGTTCTTGGCGTAATAGAGATCGTATTCCAGCTTGTGCCGCGAATCCTCGATCGAGGCGCCGTAGGGATAGTTGATCTGCGCCCAGCCAGTGATGCCCGGCTTCACCATGTGGCGTTCTGCGTAATAGGGCAGATGCTCTTCCAGGTCTGACACGAATTCGGGCCGTTCGGGGCGCGGACCGACAAAGCTCATCTGCCCTTTGAGCACGGTCCAGGTCTGCGGCAGTTCATCGATACGCAGCTTGCGGATCAGGCGGCCGATGCGCGTCACGCGCGGATCGTTCTTGGCGGCCCACTGCGCGCCGCCGGCCTCGGCATCAGTGCGCATGGAGCGCAGCTTGATGAGGTTGAACGTCTCGCCATAGAGGCCGACGCGGGTTTGCCGGAAGAACGCCGGCCCCTTGCTGTCGAGCTTTACCAGGATGGCAAAGACCACGATGATCGGGGCGGTCAGCGCCAGCAGCAGCACGCTGGCGCAGATATCGAACGCGCGCTTGATCGCACCCGACAGCATGCGGCCCGAGGAAAACCCATCGGAAAAGATCAGCCAGCTGGGATTGACCGTATCGAGATCGACGCGGCCGGTCTCGCGCTCGACAAAGGTGGAGAAGTCATTCACATGCACGCCGGTGGTCTTGATCCGCAGCAAGTCCTTCAGCGGCAGCGCATTGCGCCGCTCTTCCAGCGCGAGCACCACCTCGCTCACGCCGAGGTTTTCGACAAACCGCGTCAGATTGGGCAGCGCGTCGCGGCTGATCGCTTCCTCGATCAGCGGGTGCTGCGTGCTCATCGCGACATAGCCGACGATGACGAAGCCGGCCTCGGGCCGCTCGCCCAGCTTGCGCAGGCGATCGGCGCGCTTGCCCGCACCCAGCACCAGCACGCGGCGACGAAACGCCGCCGTGCCGAGGAACCCGCCCAGCACCAGCCGCACGCCAACCAGCAGGACCATGGAAAAGACCATGGCGTAGAACAGGTTGGACCGCCACAGCGTGTGGCCGGGGATCAGGAAATAGACGACCGAGAGCGCAATGATGCCAAGGCTGACCGCCACCATCAGCCGCGCCGTGGCGTAGCGCATCGAACGCAGCGCGTCAGAGCCATAGACGCCGACCGAGACCATCGCGGTCTGCACCAGCACGGCAAAGGTAAGCAGTGGCCACAGGCGATCGCTGGCATAGCCCACATCGATGCCGATCTGGTGCGCACGCACCACCCAGCCCAGTTCACCCGCCAGCACCAGCAGCCAGAAATCGATGATTCCCAGCAGGAAGACCGCGTTGGGAATATAGTGTTTGAACAAGCGGATCATCAGGCCAAGGGTATCCAGCTGCGCCCTGCCGGGGCGGATCGGTAACTGCGCGTATCGTTCTGTGGCGGGGATAGGCCCGCACGGGTAAATTGTCGGTGAATCTGACAAGTCGCGGTTAATAGCGTCGGACCGGCTTACAGCCTCTCGCCCCTACTGGTCGAGCGCTTCAATCCCTGCCATGGTCTGGCCATGCGGCAGAAAGAACTGCGCCTGGCCCTTGTTTCCACCGGCGGCATCAGCCTGGCGGTGTATATGCATGGGGTTACCAAGGAACTGTGGCACCTGTCGCGGGCCAGTTGCGCGGTCAACGCCAAGGCCGGGTCTGCCACAGCCCCTGTGCCAGAGCCGGGGATCGAAGCAGTGTGGATCGCCCTGCTGGAAACCATCCACGCCCAGCGCGGGCTGCGCCTGCGCGTGCTGGTCGATATCCTCTCGGGCGCCAGCGCCGGTGGCATCAACGCCGTATTCCTGGGCCAAGCGCTTGCCACCGGGCAAAGCCTGGAGCCGCTGACCCGGCTGTGGCTGGCCCGCGCCGATAGCGACGTCCTGCTCGATCCCGATGCGCGGCCATGGGGGCGCTTTGCCAAGTTCTGGGCGCAGCCGCTGGTCTGGGCCGTGCTGCGCTGGCCCGCGCTTCGCGCGCCGGGCGGCGAACTGGCGCAGCAGGTGGATCAGGAAACGCGCCACAGCAAGGCCTGGGGCGAAGTGCGCCGCAAGATTTCGCGCCTGATCCGCGCACGCTGGTTTGCCCCGCCGTTCAGCGGCATCGGCTTTTCCCGCCTGCTGGCCGAGGCGCTCGATGCGATGGCGCGCAGCGGCAATGCCGCACCGCTGCTGCCACCGGGCCACCCGATCGATCTGATGGTGACGGCCACCGATTTTGCCGGCCATCCCGCGCCGCTGCGGCTCAACAGCCCGCCCTTGGTAGAGGAAAACGAACACCGCCTGGGCATCGGCTTTCGCGCCGAGGCCCGCGCCCATACCGGCGAAGGCCTGGCCCCGCTGCCCGAACTGGTGCTGGCCGCGCGCGCCACAGCGAGCTTTCCCGGTGCGTTTCCGCCGCTGACCATTGCCGAGATTGACCGCCTGGTGGCCGAACGCGGCGAAACCTGGCGGGGCCGCTCGGCCTTTCTGCAGCGGATCATGCCCAATCGCTGGCGGCGTGGCACGGTGGACCAGGCCGCGCTGGTCGACGGCGCCGTGCTGGTCAACCGCCCGTTCGCGCCGGCCATGGCCGCGCTGGGCAGCCGCCCATCCCGGCGCGAGGTGGACCGGCGTTTCGTCTATCTCGATCCCGCGCCACACGCGCCCGGCGATGCCGCGCCCGCAGCCGCGCCCGTGGGGTTTATCGCGGCGATCTTTGGCGCGCTGTCCACCATCCCGCGAGAGCAGCCGATTCGCGACAACCTGGAGGCGCTGGAGCGGCAATCGCGCGAACGCCTGCGCCTGCGCGCGATCGTCGATTCGCTGCAGGGCGAGATCGAGGAAACCGTGGCCAAGCTGTTTGGCCACACGCTGTTTTTCGATTGGCCCAACCCCAAGCGCCTGATCACCTGGCGGGCACGGGCGCAGCAGGCCGCCGC
>NZ_KE148409.1:6933-10634 GCF_000410615.1 Novosphingobium sp. B-7
GGGACGAAGCCGCCGGCATCGACCCGGCCGCGCGTGAGGCGGCGCGCGACGTGGTCTATCGTGCCCAGGCGCTTTATCAGGCGCGGGCCAGCCTGAGCGGCCTTGGCCCCGGCTTTGCCGCCAGCGCGGCCGTGGTGCGCGAAGACCCCGGCGCGGTGCTGACCGCGATTGCCGCGCGGCGCGATCTGGCGCGGCTGGATGATGAAGTGGATGGGCTGTTCGTCCATGCGCTGGGCATGATGGACAAGGCGCTGCGCCGCCGTTTCTTGCACGCCTATCTGGGCTTTCCGTTTTATGACGTGGCCACGCTGCCGCTGTTCCAGGGCGATGGCCTGGGTGAGTTCGACCCGGTCAAGGTCGATCGTATTTCGCCCGAAGACGCCACCGCCATCCGCAGCGGCGGCACGCGCGCCTGCCTCAAGGGCATTGCCTTTACCCACTTCGGCGCGTTCTTCAGCCGTGCCTGGCGCGAGAATGACTATCTGTGGGGCCGGCTCAATGGTGCGGAACGGCTGATCGACATGCTCTGTTCAACGCTGGACGAGCCGCTTGATGCTGCTTTGATCGAGACCTTCAAGCGCGATGCGTTCCTGGCGATCTTGGCCGAAGAGGAACGGCGCTTACGGGCAGACGCTGAGTTGGTGCCAAGCGTGCGAGCGGAGGTTTTGGCGAGGTTTGATGGTGGCTTCCACCACCCCCCGCCCCCCTCCTCTAAAGAGGAGGGGGGTTAGACATAAAAAAGCCCCCTCCTCTTCAGAGGAGGGGGTTGGGGGTGGTGTTAGGCCTGGCGCGGGCATTTGCGAAAACCGCGCCAAACCAAAGCCAAACGTTATTCCGTCAAATCGGTCCAGGCATCCTTGATGCGTTCGAAAAAGCCCTTGGATTGCGGGCATTCTTCGCCGGTTTCGGTGCTCTGAAATTCGCGCAGCAGTTCGCGCTGGCGCGCCGAAAGCTTGGTGGGCGTTTCCACCTGGATTTCCACGACAAGATCGCCCGAGCCGCGCCCTTGCAGCACGGGCATGCCCGCGCCGCGCTTGCGCAGCTGCTTGCCCGATTGGATGCCGGCGGGAATCTCGATCGCGTGGCGGCTGCCGTCCAGGCCGGGGATCTCGATTTCTCCACCCAGGGCTGCGGTGGTGAAGCTGATCGGGGCGCGAGTCAGCAGGGTGGTGCCGTCGCGCTCGAACACCTTGTGCCGGGCAATGTGCAGGAAGATGTAGAGATCACCCGCCGGAGCGCCATTGGGCCCGGCCTCGCCCTTGCCGGCCAGGCGGATGCGCGTGCCGGTATCGACGCCGGCGGGAATATCCACCGCCAAGGTCTGCGGCGCATCGACGCGGCCTTCGCCACGGCAATGACGGCAGGGCTTTTCGATCACTTCGCCGCGACCGTGGCAGTTGGGGCAGGCCCGCTCCACCATGAAAAAGCCCTGCTGTGCGCGCACCTTGCCATGTCCGCCGCACAGGTTGCAGCGGCGGGCAGAAGTGCCAGGCGTGGCGCCGGAACCACTGCACGGTTCGCAAGTCTGCGAAACCTCGACACTGATTTCGGCGGTCTTGCCATGGAACGCCTCTTCCAGCGTCACTTCCATGTCATAGCGCAAATCAGCGCCGCGCCGGCTTTGCTGCCGGCCGCCACCGCCACCAAAGGCACCGCCGAAGATCGTTTCGAAGATATCGCCGATGTCGCCGAAATCGCCGCCGCCAAAACCGCCTGCACCGCCGCCACCGGGGCCGCCCTGCTGGAACGCGGCATGGCCATAGCGATCATAGGCGGCGCGCTTTTGCGGATCGGAGAGGCAGGCATAGGCCTCGTTGATCTGCTTGAACTTGGCCTCGGAATCCTGGCACCCCGGATTCTTGTCGGGGTGGAATTTCATCGCCAGCTTGCGGAACGCAGACTTGATGACCTTGTCATCAGCCGTCCGTTCCACTTCCAGCAATTCGTAATAATCGGCTTCAACTGCCATAACAAAGCCCTCGCCCCGCACGGGGAGAGGGCCTGGGCAATGCCATGTTAAAGGCGTTCCTGGTCCCCTCTCCCCGTCCCTTGCCGCGCTGCGCGGCAAGAGAGGGGGTCATGTTGCAGATCAAGCCTTGGTGTCGTCCACTTCCGAGAACTCGGCGTCGACCACGCCATCGTCCTTGGGCGCTTCTGCCCCCGGAGAGGCGGCACCGGCCTGTTCCTTTTCATAGATCGCCTGGCCCAGCTTCATCGCCTTGTCGGTGAGAGCCTGGGTCTTGGCGGTCATGTCTTCGGCATTGCCGCTTTCGATCGCGGTCTTGGCTTCTGCCAGGGCTGCCTCGATTTCGGCCTTGAGGCCCGCGTCGACCTTGTCGCCATGCTCTTCGAGCTGGCGCTCGGTGGCGTGGACCAGGCTTTCGGCGTTGTTCTTGGCCTCGGCCGCCTCGCGGCGCTTCTTGTCGTCAGCCGCGAACTTTTCAGCATCGCGCACCATCTGGTCGATATCGGCGTCGGACAGGCCGCCCGATGCCTGGATGCGGATCTGCTGTTCCTTGCCGGTGCCCTTGTCCTTGGCCGACACGTTGACGATGCCGTTGGCGTCGATGTCGAACGTCACCTCGATCTGGGGCACGCCGCGCCGTGCGGGCGGAATGCCGAGCAGGTCGAACTGGCCCAGCAGCTTGTTGTCCTGCGCCATTTCGCGTTCACCCTGGAACACGCGGATGGTCACGGCCTGCTGGTTGTCTTCCGCGGTCGAGTAGACCTGGCTCTTCTTGGTCGGGATCGTGGTGTTGCGGTCGATCATCTTGGTCATGATGCCGCCCAGCGTTTCGATACCCAGCGAAAGCGGGGTCACGTCGAGCAGCAGCACGTCCTTGACGTCGCCCTGGAGCACGCCGGCCTGGATGGCCGCGCCCATGGCCACGACTTCGTCAGGGTTCACGCCGGTGTGCGGATCCTTGCCGAAGAAGTCCTTCACCACGTCGCGCACCTTGGGCATGCGGGTCATGCCGCCGACCAGCACCACGTCGTCGATGTCCTTGGCCGAAAGGCCGGCATCGGCCAGCGCCTTGCGGCAGGGCTCGAGCGTGCGCTCGATCAGCTTGCCGACCAGGCGTTCGAGGTCCGAACGGGTGATGGTTTCCACCAGGTGCAACGGGGTGGTGCTGCCACCTTCCATGCGCGCGGTGATGAAGGGCAGGTTGATTTCGGTGGTCTGGGCCGAAGACAGTTCGATCTTGGCCTTTTCCGCCGCTTCCTTGAGACGCTGCAGGGCAAGCTTGTCGCCACGCAGATCAAGGCCTTCCTTGCCCTTGAACTTGTCCGCCAGGTATTCGACCAGCGCGGTGTCAAAGTCTTCACCGCCCAGGAACGTGTCACCGTTGGTGGACTTCACCTCGAACACGCCATCGCCGATTTCGAGGATGGAGATGTCGAACGTGCCGCCGCCAAGGTCGTACACGGCAATGGTCTTGCCGTCCTGCTTGTCGAGGCCATAGGCCAGCGCGGCCGCAGTCGGCTCGTTGATGATGCGCAGCACTTCAAGGCCAGCGATCTGGCCGGCGTCCTTGGTCGCCTGGCGCTGCGCGTCGTTGAAGTAAGCGGGCACGGTGATCACCGCCTGCGTCACGGTTTCGCCGAGGTAGCTTTCGGCGGTTTCCTTCATCTTCTGAAGGGTATAGGCCGAAATCTGCGACGGGCTGTAATCCTGGCCGCCAGCCGCAACCCACGCATCG
>NZ_KE148409.1:10679-17235 GCF_000410615.1 Novosphingobium sp. B-7
TCCTTCTGGGTCAGCGGATCGTCGAAACGACGGCCGATCAGACGCTTGACCGCAAAGATCGTGTTGTCAGGGTTGGTCACGGCCTGGCGCTTGGCCGGCTGACCGATCAGGCGCTCACCATCCTTGGTGAAAGCCACGATCGAAGGCGTCGTGCGCGCGCCTTCCGAATTCTCGATGACCTTGGGCGTGCCCCCGTCCATCACCGCGACGCAGCTGTTGGTCGTGCCGAGGTCGATACCAATAACTTTAGCCATGTTTCCCCATATCCTTCGCGTGTTGACACCGCTTAATCGGGCGTCCCCCTTGTGGGCAGGCGCCACCTTGGCGGCTCGTTACGGGCGGGATATAGGTGCGCTTGCGCTTGGCACAAGCCCCGCGCGTGCTATGGCTGCGTCACATTTTCACCTCGCTTGAAAAGAAGGATCGCATCGCATGCGCGCACCTGTTCTGGCCGGCATGGCCTGTCTTGCCCTGGCTTCGGGCCTTGCCCTGGCGGGATGCAGCAAGCCTGCGCCGCAGGAAAGCCCCAGCGTTGCCGCAAGCCTCGATGCCACGCCCGAAAACGCACCGGGCACCACGCTGACCGATGCAACCGTGCAGTTGCCCGCCGTGGCCGGCAATCCGGGCGTTGCCTATTTCACCCTGGCGCAGGGCAGCGGGCCCGACCGCCAGTTAGTCGCCGTGCATGTCGACGGCGCGGGCCGCGCGGAAATGCATGAAAGCGCGATGAAGGATGGCATGATGCAGATGTCGCCGCTCAAGGCGGTGCCGCTGCAATCGGGCAAGAGCGTGGAGTTCAAGCCGGGTGCCAACCACGTGATGCTGTTCGACCTCGCCCCCACGCTCAAGGCCGGCGGGGTGACCGAACTCACCATCACCCTCGACAACGGTGACAAGGCAACGACCAAGGCCAAGGTCGTCGCGCCCGGCGCCGCAGCCGCAAGCACCGCCGCAGGCGGCAGCATGGACCACATGGATCATATGTAAGGTCAGCGCGCCATCATGGTCGCGCGCAAGCTGACGCCGGGCGAAATGGCGCTGGGACGCAGCATCTATGGCGCGGCGATCGATTGGCAGCGGGTGGAAGTGCGGCGCCGCCGCTGGTGGCCGTTTCAAGGGGTGAACGTGGTGATGGCGCCGATGGGGCACATCCACTTTCACCCCGGCGCAGATTTCTGGTCAGCCGATTTCGCGCAAGAGCGCCTCAGCCTGCAAGGACTGCTGATCCACGAATTGTGCCACGTGTGGCAATGGCAGCGGGGCGTCTTCCTGCCCCTGCAGCGCCATCCGTTCTGTCGCTATGCCTATGATTTGGTGCCGGGCAAGCCGTTTGCCCGCTATGGCCTAGAACAACAGGCCGAAATCGTGCGCCACGCCTTCCTGCTGGAGCAAGGCATGGCACTGCCCGACAAGCCACCGCTGGCGGCCTATCGGGCAGTCCTGCCGTTTTGATCAGCAGACGCGATAGCTGCGGCCATCGGCGTCGGTGCGCCAGCAATCCTTTTTGACCTGCGAGCCGGCGGCAGCGCCCACTGCGCCGCCGATCGCTGCGCCAGTGCCGATATTGCCGCCGGAAATGCCGGCCACGGCAGCGCCGACGCCAGCCCCGGCCAGGCCACCTTCACCGGCATAGTTGCGCGCACAACCGCCCAGCGACAGGGCACCAAGCGCAATGGCGGCGGGGATCAGGAACTTCTTACCCATGGCAATTCCTCCATCGCCCTCCCGTTGTCACAGGATATTACGATGGAAGCGGGCGGTTGGTTCCACAAAAGCGTGGTTTTTGGCCGCCACCACCCCCCAACCCCCTCCTGTAAAGAGGATGGGGAGTTAAGGCATTGAATCGTAAGCCCCCTCCTCTTCAGAGGAGGGGGTTGGGGGTGGTGTCGACCCTTTAGCCACACACGAAAATCAATCCGGCTTCTTGGCCACCACGACCATGGCCGGGCGCAGCAGGCGGTCCTTGATGGTGTAGCCGGCCTGCAGTTCCTGCACCACGGTGCCGGGTTCATGCTCGGCCGAGGGCACTTCCATCATGGCCTGGTGCTGATGCGGGTCGAGCGGCATGCCCTTGGCGGCAATCCGGCTGATGCCGTGGTTGCCGAAAACCTTTTCGATCTCGCGCCCGGTGGCTTCCAGGCCGGTTACCAGGTTCTTGAACTTGTCGTCCTCGCGCAGGTCGGCCGGGATGGTTTCCAGTGCGCGGGCCAGGTTGTCGGCCACCGACAGGATGTCGCGGGCAAAGCTGGTGGCGGCATAGGCGCGCGCATCGGCAATGTCCTTTTCCATGCGGCGGCGCACATTCTGTGTCTCCGCCTTGGCATAGAGCACGTCCTGCTTGGCCACCTCGAGCGATTCGCGCAGGGCCGCCAGCTCGGTATCGTGGCCAGCGGCGCCGGATTCCTTCAAATCCTCGGGCACGCCAGCCAGTTCGGCTTCCAGCTCTGCATCTTGCGGGCGCGTCTCGTTATCCGTCATTTGCGTGAAAATCCGTCTTGTCCGATAAGTTTGCCCAAGGATTGGGCCGTGAAATCCACCATGGGGACGACGCGCGCATAATTCAACCGCGTTGGCCCGATCACCCCCACTACGCCGACCACCCGCCCCTCGCCGTCGCGCCAGGGCGAAGCGATCACCGAGGACCCCGAAAGCGAGAACAGGCGGTTCTCGCTGCCGATGAAAATGCGCGTGGCCTGCGCCTCGCGCGCGGCGTCGAGCACGCCGGCAATCGCCTCGGCGCTTTCCAGTTCATCGAGCAACAGGCGCACCCGCTCGATATCGCCCAGCGCGGCTTCATCTAGAAGGTTGGCCTGGCCGCGCACCACCAGGACCGGGCGCTGGGCCGCGTCCATGCTCCATACTGCCAGGCCGCGCTGCACCAGATCGGCGCTGGCAGCATCGAGCGCGCTGCGCCCGCCGGCAATTTCGGCGCGGATCGCGGCGACCGCCTCGGCCAGGGTGCGGCCCGCCAGCCGTGCGGTGAGGTAGTTGGAGGCCTGTTCCAGCATGAAGGGCGCGGTGGGCGCCGGCAGATCGATCACGCGGTTTTCGATGCCACCGTCTTCGGCCACCAGCACGGCCAGCGCGCGCGTGGGCGACAACGATACGAACGAAAGCTGCATCAGCCGCGGTTCGTGGCGCGGCACCATGATCACCCCTGCCCCGGCCGAAAGCTCTGACAGCGCCGAGGTTGCCGCCGCCAGGGCCGCCTCGATCGTTCCGCCCTGCGCGCGGGTGCGCTTGAGGCCGCGTTCGATCTGCGCGCGTTCGGCCTCGCTCGGCTGGGCGACCTGCATGATGCCGTCGACGAACAGCCGCAGGCCCATTTCGGTGGGCATGCGCCCGGCGCTGGTGTGCGGCGCGGCCAGCAGCCCAGCATCCTGGAGTTCCTGCAATACCGAGCGGATCGAGGCGGGCGACAGGTTGACCCCGCCCGCGCCGGCCAGCGTCTTGGAGCCGACCGGCTGGCCCGAGGCGATATAGCCCTCCACCACCAGGCGGAAGATATCGCGGGCGCGGTTGGACAGATCGGTAAGCGTGGAGCCGTTCATACCAGAGCCATATGTAGAAGCCTTGGCCCAAGGCTCAAGGGAATTGCATGCCGCGCGGAATTGCTTGCGGGCCATCACGCAATCGGCCAAGGCAGCGCGCAATTCTGGCACCCACCCTTGCAAGGAAACCTCAACATGCGTCCTTCCGGCCGCGCCGCCGATCAGATGCGGGCGATCACCATCGAGACCAACTTCACCAAGCATGCCGAAGGCTCGGTCCTCATCGGCTTTGGCGACACCAAGGTGCTGGTGACGGCCTCGGTGGAAGAGCGCGTGCCGCCGTTCATGCGCGGCAAGGGTGAAGGCTGGGTGACGGCAGAATATTCGATGCTGCCCCGCGCCACCCACACCCGCGGCAGCCGCGAGGCGGCCAAGGGCAAGCAATCGGGCCGCACCCAGGAAATCCAGCGCCTGATCGGGCGTAGCTTGCGCGCCGTAACCGATCTCAAGAAGCTGGGCGAACGCCAGATCACGCTGGATTGCGACGTGATCCAGGCCGATGGCGGCACCCGTACGGCCTCGATCTCGGGCGCATGGGTCGCGCTGCGCCTGGCCGTGCAGAAGCTGATGGACGCCGGGGCGATCCAGGACGATCCGCTGACCCGCAAGGTCGCGGCGATCTCGTGCGGGATCGTCAAGGGCACGCCGGTGCTCGATCTCGACTATATCGAAGACAGCTCGGCCGATGCCGATGCCAACTTCGTGCTGATCGAAGGCGGCCACATCGCCGAAGTGCAGGCAACCGCCGAAGGCGCGACCTATGACGAAGAAGCGCTGCTGCGCCTGCTGCGCCTGGCGCGCCTGGGCTGCGCCGATATCTTTGCCGCGCAGGAAAAGGCCGTGGCCCGGTGAGCCGCACGCTCGCCCCCGGCAAGCTGGTCATCGCCACGCACAACAAGGGCAAGCTGCGCGAAATCCAGGCGCTGCTGGCCCCCTATGGCCTGGAATGCTTGTCGGCGGGCGAGCTTGGCCTGCCCGAACCGGCGGAAACCGGCACGACCTTTGTGGAAAACGCGCTGATCAAGGCGCACGCAGCGGCGCGCGCCGCCAACCTGCCGGCGCTGTCTGACGATTCCGGGCTTTCGGTGGCCGCGCTGGCCGGCGCGCCCGGCGTCTATACCGCCGATTGGGCGGAAGCGGCGCCCTTTGAAGGTGGGCCTGGCCGCGACTGGTACATGGCCATGGGCAAGGTTGAGGGCAAGCTGGCCGAGCTGGGCCCGGATGCCCCGCGCGACTGCTGGTTTTCGTGCGTTCTGGCGATTGCCTGGCCCGATGGCGAAGCGGTCAGCTATGAAGGGCGGGCCGATGGCACGCTGACCTGGCCGCCGCGCGGCACGCTGGGCTTTGGCTATGACCCGGTGTTCGTGCCGGTGGGCGATACGCGCACCTTTGCCGAACTCGATCCGGCCGAAAAGCACGCCATCAGCCATCGCGCCGATGCCTTTGCCAAGCTGGTCGCCGCGCAGTTTGCGGGGTAGAAGGGGCTGGGTTAGCGCAGGAACTGCCACCACCCCCGACCCCCTCCTCTGAAGAGGAGGGTGCTTATTTGGCCGCTCTCCCCCTCCTCTTCAGAGGAGGGGGTCGGGGGGTGGTGAGAGACCTTACGCAACACCCCGAACCGGAGAACAAATGCCCCCCCTCGCGCTTTATATCCACTGGCCGTTCTGCCTCGCGAAGTGCCCCTATTGCGACTTCAACAGCCATGTGCGCGCCAAGACCGACATGGCGGCATGGGAAAGCGCGCTGCTGGCCGACATGGCGCATGAAGCCGCGCTGCTGCCGGGGCGGGAGTTGACCTCGATCTTCTTTGGCGGTGGCACGCCCTCGCTGATGCCGCCCGCGCTGGTGGCGCGGCTGATCCAAGCGGCGGGGCAGCACTGGCGCCTGGCCAGCGATATCGAGATCACGCTGGAAGCAAACCCATCGTCGGTCGAAGCGGCCAATTTTGCCGCGCTGGCGAGCGCGGGCATCAACCGCGTGTCGCTGGGCCTTCAGGCGCTGGACGATGAGACGCTGCATTTCCTCGGCCGCCTGCACAATGCAGCCGAGGGACTGGCAGCGGTGGACGTGGCGCAGCGGCATTTTGCCCGCGTTACGTTCGACCTGATCTATGCCCGGCCGGGCCACACGCCGGAAACGTGGGACGCCGAACTGGCACGGGCGCTGGCGCTGGGCACCGGGCATATGTCGCTCTATCAGCTGACGATCGAACCGGGCACGCGCTTTGCCACTTTGGTGCGCGAAGGGCGCTTTACCCCGCTTGACGATGATGCCGCCGCCGACCTGTTTGCGCTGACCCGCGAACGCATGACCGCGGCCGGCTTGCCCGCCTACGAGATCAGCAACCACGCTCGCCCCGGCGAGGAAAGCCGCCACAACCTGACCTATTGGCGCTATGGCGACTATGCCGGGATCGGGCCGGGCGCGCATGGCCGGCGGCTGGAAACTGCCACGGTCAGGCATCGCAAGCCGGAAAACTATCTGCGCGCGGTGGCAGAGCAAGGCCATGGCCTGGTGGAACAACGCGCGCTGGGCCGGGCCGAGCAGGCCAGCGAGGCCCTATTGATGGGCCTTCGCCTGGACGAAGGGGTTGACGTGGCGGCCCTCTCCCGCCGCTTTGGCCTGGCCGAAAGCGCGCTGATCGATCCGGCCAAGCGCGCGTTTCATGCGCGTGGCGGGCTGCTGCGCGATGAGGGCACGCGGCTGGTGGTGACCGAGGCAGGCATGCCGCTGCTCGATGCGCTGCTGGCCGAACTGGTGCCGGCCGAGTTGGTGGGCTGAGGGCGCAGGCGATGGACCGGGCAGACCTGCTGATTGCCTGGCACGATCACCTGGCGCTGTCGCTGCGCCGCTCGCCCCACACCGTGCGCGCCTATCACAAGACCGCGCAGCGCCTGCTCGATGCTCTGCCCGCCGGGCAGGACTGGGCCAGCTTGGCCCGGCTCGATGCCCCGCGCCTGCGCCAGCATCTGGCCGAGCGGCGGGCGGAGGGCCTGGTCAACACC
>NZ_KE148410.1:0-207 GCF_000410615.1 Novosphingobium sp. B-7
GGCTCGACAGTCGCATCGCCGCGCCGCGCCCGGCGCAGGTGGCTGGGCGGCCATCGGCGGCCAGCGATCCCGCGCTGGGGCTGGGCGCGAGCAATGTGATCGTGTCTGCCGCGCTGGGCGATTACCTGCGCCGCGAACTGGGTGTGCACACCACGCGCGACTATGTCTCGCTCACGCTGGACGTCAATTTCCAGTGGCGCTGGCCGC
>NZ_KE148410.1:433-662 GCF_000410615.1 Novosphingobium sp. B-7
GGCATTCGGTCTTTGCCGATGCCCCCGGCCGTCGGGCCATGCGCGCGATGATCGATCAGCTCTTGCGCGCGAACGCGAACCACCAGGCCAGCCCCAGGACCAGCCAGCCGCCCACCAGCAGATAGGGGCGCGGATCGGCTTCCACGCCAAACGCCGCAATGGCCAGCGCCGCCACCACGCCGGCCAGGCCGATCAGCGTGACCGTGGCCGGCGCCATGCCCAGCGCCGC
>NZ_KE148410.1:837-8283 GCF_000410615.1 Novosphingobium sp. B-7
ACGGCCACGTGCGGCGTGGCAAAGCGCGGGTGGACGCGGCCAAGTGCGGTGGGCAGCGCGCCGCTGCGCCCCATAGCAAAGAGGCTGCGCGAAAAGGTCAGCGCCAGCGCGTTCATCGACTTGACGATGGAGAGCGTGGCGGCGCCCACGATCAGTATCGTGGCGGCCGGGCTGCCCATGACCACGCGCGCGGCGTCGAGCAGCGGCGCATTGCTGGCGGCCAATCCGGCCGGGCCGATCAAGCCCAGCGCCGTGGCCGCCACAGCGCCATAGACCAGCGCCGTCAGCGCAATCGCCAGCGCGATGCCCAAGGGCATGGTGCGGGCGGGATTGCGCACTTCTTCGCCGATTTCCACCGCGCTTTCGATGCCCAGGAACAGGCTGATCATCAGCGGCACGGCAGCAAGCACCTGGGGCAGCGGCACCGAGAGCGGCGCGCCCATCGTGGCCACGCGCACATGCGGCAGGCCAAGCGCGACGAGCAGTGCCAGCACCACCAGCAGCAGGGCCATGAGCGCGGTCTGCGCCTTGGCGGCAAGGGCAACGCCGCGATAGTTGAGCGCAAAGACCAGCGTGATCAGTGCCGCCATGGCGGGCAGGGGCGGCAGCGGCACGACCATGCCGAGATAGCCGACCAGTACCTGGCTCAGGATCGCCATGGCGCCCACGTTGGCCACGATGCGCATCCAGGCGATGAGAAAGCCCACCGCCGGGTGGATGAAGCGGCGCGGCCATTCATACGATGCGCCCGATACCGGCAGGGCCGAACCGAGATAGGCATAAGCCAGGGCAAAGATCAGCATCGGCAACGCCGCAAGGCCGATCGCCGGCAACAGGCCCGCCCCGGCGACTTGCGCGGTCGGTCCCAGGATCGTGAAGATCGAGACCCCGATCGCAGTGCCCGCGCCAAACGTGACGACACCGACCAGGCCCACCGATTTGCCGAGGTGGATCGGCGCTTCGGGTGCGCTCATCGCACGCTGCCCGTGATGAAGGCGCGCAAGTCTGCAGCCAGGGCCTGGCGCGCCTCGCGGCCCAGATAGGCCATGTGCCCGGCGGGATAGGTGCGGAAAGCGACGCGGTCTGCCGGCGCACCGGAATGGGCCATGGTATCGCTTGCCGTCCCCAGTGGCGTGACAAGATCATAGAGCCCGGTGCCGACCAGGACGCGCAGCGCCGGGTTGCGGTTCATCGCCGTGGCAAGATCGGTGGCATAGTTGCTGGGCGATGGCCCATAATCCCACGCACCGTTCACATCGCGAAAGGCAATCGCCTTGTAGGGCTGGGGCAGGTCGATCTTGAGCGTGTCGCGGGCATAGGCGTCCCACGCGGCGACAAAGCCCGGCACATATTGCGCCATGGCCGGGTCATCGGCCACCGGGTCTGGCCCGGCGGCGGCCAGCGGCAGGGTGAAACGCGCATCATAGAGCCCGGTGCGCCGTCCCTCGGCCGCCAGCAGCAGGCGGGCAAAGGCCGCGCCCGACAGGCGCAGATCGTTGGCCAAGATCGTTTCCGCGGGCAGGCCGACAAGGCGCGCCATCGCCTGCGCGACGGCGGCGCGGCGCGCGGGATCAAGGCGCGACCCGGCATGCAGCGCGCCGAGATAGGTGTCATCGACAAAGGCCTGCGCCGCATCGACCTGGCCCTGCGGGGTGCAGTCTGGCGCCACCTTGTGGAAATGGCATGCCGTGGCCGCCAGGCTGGGCAGGATGCCAAGATAGCCGCGATCGTCGCCCGCCGCGCCATGGGCCATGTCCATCGCCTGGCCCAGCAGGATCACGCCGTTCAAGCTGATGCCGTCCATCTGTCCGGTCTGGGTGGGGCCGCCGGCCAAGAGCCGTGCCACCACCGCCGCACGCACCGTGCCATAGCTTTCCGACAGGATGTACTTGGGCGCGTTCATCCGGCCATGGCGGGCCAGCCACTGTTCAATCACCTGCACCGTGGCCACCGCGTCCTGCTCCACGCCATAGAACATGGCCGGGGTGCCATCGGCCAAGATGCGGCTGTAGCCGGTGCCGGGCGGATCGATCAGCACCAGGTCTGCCACGTCGAGCGGGCTGTCGGCATTGGCCACGGTGTGGAACGGGGCAGTGGTCTGAGGATGATCGGGATCGTCGAAATCGATGCGCTGCGGGCCAAGCATGCCCATGTGCAACCACAGCGAAGCCGAGCCAGGCCCGCCGTTGAACACGAACAGCACGGGCCGGCTGGCATCGGGTTTTGCGGTCTTCCCGCCGGCTTTCAGATAGCTGGTGGCAAAGACGCTGGCGGCCGCCTTGCCATCGGGGCTGCGCAGGATGAATTCCTCTTCAGCCGCGTCATAGGCCATGCGCGTGGTGCCGAACGTGCCCTGACCCTTGGTGATGAAAGCGCGTGGGCCGGCGTCCTGAGCGTGCGCGGGCAGCGGGGCGGCGAGCGGGGCGAGCGCCAGGGCAGCGGCCAGGATCAGGCGGTCAATCGGCATGGTCGGCAATCTCGTATCCAAAGGCGGACCGGGCGGTGAGCCCGGCGTCCTGGCTGGCCAGGGCTTCCTTGGCGGGGTGAAGCGGCGGTGGCGTGGTGAACGGGGCAATGCCCAGCGCGGTGTAGATCTCGCTGGGGAAATAGGCGACCCCGCCGCGCAGCACCAGGCGCGGGCGGCGGATGGCGGCGATGTCTTCCACCGGATTGCCCGGCACCAGCACCAGATCGGCCAGCTTGCCCCGCGCGATCGTGCCCAGTTGCCCCTCGCGCCCGAAAAAGCGCTCGGCATCCAGCGTGCCCGTGCGCAGCGCCTGCGCCGGGGTAAGGCCGGCCTGAACATAGAGTTCCAGCTCGCGCTGCACGGCAAAGCCGGTCGCTTCATCGGTCCCAGGCAACAGGACGATCCCGGCGCGGTGCAACATGCCAATGGTTTCCAGCACTTTGGCAAAACCACTGTGATAGGCCGCATCGGCGGCGGCATCGGGCAGGGTGACGAACGAACGCTTGCGGTAGCGCTGGAAGCCGATCGGCATGTGGCCGAGGAAATCCTCCTGCCCCTGCGGCACGTGCCCGGCGCGGCTGAGCATCAGCTGTTCCAAGATCGAGGCCGTGGTATCGAGCGCGACATGATGCTGCTGCATCAGCCCCACGGTGTGCTGCACGGCGGGCGCGGCAAGATCGAGGCTGCCGGCGCGGGCCATGGCTGTCAGGCGCAGGGGCGTGCGGCTGTCTTCGCCCGGCTGCAAGATCCAGCCGAGCATCAGCTGGTTGACATGGGCAATGGAATCATAGCCATCGGCAATCACCCGGTCGGGCGTGTCGAACGCTGGGACATGGCCGGTCACTTTCAGGCCGAGGCGGTGTGCCTCTGCCGCGATCGGCGCCACCCAATCGGGGTTCATCGAGTTGTAGATCTTGATTTCGGCATAGCCGCGCGCCGCGTACCAGCGCACGTCCTTGAGCGCTTCGTCCACGCTGACGGGAATGAAGCCGAAGCGCGCCGAATAGGGGCTGCGCCCCTCGATAAAGCCATTGGGCACGATGCGCGGCCAGGCCACCTGCCCGGCATCGACGCGGGTGATCAGGTCTTGCAGGAAGGCATTGTCGTTGCCCATGTCGCGCGTGGCGGTAACGCCAGCGGCCAGATAGAGCAGGCCGGAGGGCAGCGTGGCATGCGAATGCATGTCGTGCAGCCCGGGATAGACCGTGCCGCCCTGGCCATCGATCACCGTCTCGTCGGCGGGATCAGGCGCGCCTGGGTCTTCGGGCAAGACCTGGGTGATCGTGTCGCGCATCACCACCACGGTCGACAGGGCAGAGCGGGTGCCGCTGACCGGATCGAACACATGCACGTTGCGGATGCGCAGCGGCGTGGCAAAGCGGTGCGCCAGTTGCTGTTGCAGGGCCAGCGCGCGCGCCGTTTCCAGCTCGGTCGCCAGCTTGGCGAGCATCGGCACTTGCGCCTCATGGCCGGCGCGGATCGTGGTGCCATCGGCGCCGGGGCCGAACACGCCGGCCAACTGCCCAGCCTGGTCGAGCAGGACATAGCCGGGGTTGAGCTGCACTCCGGTGATGCGCCAGGCAGTGACCGGCAGGGCCGCCTTGCCACTGCCCAGCGCGAACGTGCGCACCGCCTGCGCGCAGACCCGGCCCGAGGGCAGCACGGCCAGGCAATGGTCTGGCCGCCCCATCGCCGCGCGGGCATAGAGCGCCAGGGCATAGGGGCTGTCATCGTTGGCGATATAGAGCGGCGGGCGGGCAAAGGCCTGGCTGCCGGCGTCGGCCTGGCTTTTCCAGCGCGCCACCTGCCCGGCGTAGGCATAGCTTTCATCCACCGTGCCGCCCATCAGCGAGGTGCCATGGATCGTCCAGCTGGTTGGCACGCCCGAGGGATCGAGCACCAGCTCCTCGTGATGCTTGGGCCCGCGGCCATTGTCGTCCACGCGGTAGTCCACGGCCACGCGGTTGCCCTGGGTGTGGATCTTGAGCGAGCCGACGGTTTCGCCGTTGGAGACGATGACGAGGTTCTCGTCCGCCGCTTGCGCCGCATGTGGCGCCGCTGCGAGAGCGAGGGCGAGCGGGAGCAGGGCGCGGCTCATCGCGGCGCCTGCCCGGTTTGAGCAGGAGCAGTCTTGCTGATCAGCATGCGGATGTCATTCCCCAGGGCCTGGGCCGTGGCTGCCACCGAATAGCCGGTGTGGCCCCCGTCGTAATAGCGCAAGGTCACGCGCTGCGGGTCCCAGCCCGATTGCGTGGCGAGCAGCTCGGCCCCGCCCATCGTGGTCTGGGTATCGTAATAGCCGTTGGCGACCAGCACCTGGAAGCGCGGGTTGGCCGCCATCATCGCGGTGATGCCCTGGTAATAGGGCCAATCGGCAAAGGGACTGGTGCCCGATCCCCAGCCCCACTGGTCAAACCCTTCGACGGGAGCGGACAGGACATAGGGCTGCGTTTCCGCCACTTTGAGTTCGTCGTGGCGGTAGCGCTCGAACAGGCGGGCCAGGGTATCGGTAATTGCTTCCGACGCATCGGGCGCGCCGCCCTGCGCGGGCGCGGCCATGGTATAGCGCGCGTCCATGCGGCCCAGCACGAGGCCCTTGTCCTTGAGCAGTTCGACGCGATAGCGTTCCTTGGATATGCGCAAGTCGTGCGCCAGGTACCAGGCGGCCGGGATGCCGGTGAACGCGGCCAGCCGCGCGGCAACACGGGCGCGATCGGCCAGCGGCGCGCCGCTGCCCTGATAGAGCACGGTCAGGTAATCGCCTTTGGCAAAGGCGCGCGCGGCGGCGAGGAAAGCGGGCAGGTCCATGCCCCGGAATGCCGGGTCCTGCCGATCGGCCCGGCCATGATACCACGCGATCGCCGCCAGGGTGGGCAGCGAGGCGACATAGCTGGTGACATTGGCGGGGCGCTGGGCATATTCGATGATATTGGCCGCCTGGCCATAGAGCACCACGCCGGCCAGCGGCAGCGGATCGGGGCCCTGCGCCAATTGCCGCGCGATTTCGCAGGCGCGGTTGGTGCCATAGCTTTCGCCCAGCACATAGACCGGCGCGCCGGTTCGCCCGTGGGCGGCCAGCCAGGCGCGGATGAATGCGGCAACTTGCGCAGCATCGGCGCGCACCGACCAGAACGCATGGGGATCGGTACCCGGCGCCACGGTGCTGAACCCGGTGGACGCGGGATCGACGAAGACCAGGTCTGCGGCGTCGAGTGGCGAAGCGGGATTGTCTGCCAGGGTGACTTTGGCCGGATCGGCGGCGATGTCATCGGGGAAAGTGGCGCGGCGTGGGCCGAGGCCGCCGACGTGGACATAGGCCGAGGCCACGATCGGCCCGCCGTTGAACGCGAACAGCACCGGCCGCGTGGCAGGGTTGGCGCCATCGCGCAGATAGGCAAAGCTGACAAGGCGGGCCGCGCCATCCACGGTCTTCACCTCGGTCGCCTCCACCTGCGCGGTATAGGCCAGGGTCTGCCCGCCGAACGTGCCCTTGTGGTGGGTGATCACCGGCGCTGCCAGCGCGTGCCGGGCGGTTTGCGCGGGTGCCGGTGAAGCCGGCTGGGCGTGCAACGGCGCAGCGGCGCTTGCCAGGATGAGGGGAAGCAGCAGGGCGCGCATCGGGACAACCTTTCGCAAAGGGCGCATCTCAAAGAGCACAGGCAGTGCCGGGGGAAACCGGCACGCGCCGCCACTGCCAGGCATCGACGGTTTCGCCGCGTGGCAGGTAAGTGACGGTAAAGACACGGCCATCGCGGCGCAGGCGCAGGGTCAACTCTTGCGTTTGCTCGCCCTGGATGCCGTCCTGCGGCACCGGATCGACGATCTCGTCGCCATCGCGCACACCGGCCAGCGCAGCGGCAGAGCCGGTCACCAGGCCACGCACCACCCGCTTGGGCTCGGCGAGAACGTCCGTTGCAAAGCCCAGCTCATAGCGGCGCAGGCGGGTGGTGGTGCGGGCAAAGCACGGGCCAAAGGCGTCGGACGCCGGCAGCGGCACAGCGCCGTCCAGGAACGCGCGAAAATCGGCCACGCCTTGCGGCCCCAGGTGCTGGACCAACTGGTCTTCCCAATCAGCGTTGGCGAGGGCCGCGCCGGCCTTTTGCCGGGCCAGCAGGGCAAGGACGAGCGTGTCGAGATTTTCGCGCCCGCCGCTTTTCTGGCGCAAGGCGTGATCCACCGTGGCGAAATAGAGCATGCCGCGGTCATAGGGCAGGGTGCGGATGCGGGTATCGGCCCAGAACCGCGCCGGCACTTGCGCATTGGGCACGCTGGCCATGGCGCTGGTGTAATAGCGCGCCGCCGTCCAGTTCAGATCGTGCAGGAACGCATCGGCATCGATCATGCCAAAGCGGAACGGCAGGCGCGCTTGGTAGAACGTGGCCAGTCCTTCGCCGAACCACGCGGATTCAAGGCCGCCGGGCCGGGTGACATAGGGCTGGAACGTGTGGAACATTTCGTGCGCCAGCGTGATGCGGATGCTGGCCAGGTCCGCGCCGCGCCCCGTGCCGAACGTGGTGACGAACGCATGGTGGAGGCCCACTCCGCCGCCCGCGTTGATCGGGTTGTAGCGCAGGAACACGCCATAGGGCGCGGGCCGGGTCTGCCCGAACATCTGCCGGTAATGGCCATGGAGCGCACCGGTCCACGCCAGCAAGGCGCCGGCATCGAAGGCCGGGCGGCCTTGCCAGGCGCCGAAAAAGCCATCTTGCGCGTGACCCGCCGGCCAGGTGCCGATCGGACCGGCCATGAAGAAGCTCTGCCGCAGGGCGCTGGCGTCGAGTGGTTCTGCCGCCGTGACCGTTCCTGCGCCCAGCGAGCTGACGCCGCGGCTGCCCTTGGGCGCGCCCGACAGATCAAAGCCGAACGTGGCGCGCCAGCGCGTGGTGCCGGGGGGCAGCAGCAGGAAAACCTGCCCGGCGGCGGAAACCGCGCCACCATCGGCGCTGAACGCAAAGGGCGGGGCGGGGCCGCGCGGTGGC
>NZ_KE148411.1:0-207 GCF_000410615.1 Novosphingobium sp. B-7
CCGGCGGGCGGGGCAGGGCCGCCTCGATCGCCAGGCCGTGCAGCCGGCGGCGGCGGATCAGGCGCGTATCGCCCCACAGAATATAGGCGGGAATGCCCAGGCCCGGCAACACCATGACCGCGACCAGCCACGCGAGGCGCGCGGCCGGATCGCGATGGGGCCGCAGGATCACCCGCAAGAGCGTGACCACTTCTGCCACGGTGGCAA
>NZ_KE148411.1:430-4763 GCF_000410615.1 Novosphingobium sp. B-7
AGGCGAGCGAGCAGCCCAGATCCCAGCCACCCTCGGTGGCCATGTTGAAGCGCAAGGTGCACGACGATGCCCGCGCCATGGCATAGAGCGGCGCCAGCATGGCCGTGGCCGCCATGGGCGTGACCAGCGCGCCCAGCGCGGTGGCGCCCACCGCCGCTAGCGGCGTGGCAAAGGCCAGGGCCTTGGCCACCAGCGCCAGGATCGCCGCGCCATAGGCCAGCGCCAGCGAATGGAGCGGCCGCCCGCCGTCGATCAGGTGGCCGATCAGCAGGCTGCCAGCCGCAGCCGCCACGCCGGCCACGGCAATCGCCCCGCCAAAGGCATCGAAGTGCTGGCCCAGCGTGACGAACAGCGCCAGATTCCAGATCACCGTGGCGCAGCCGGCGTGAAACCCTTCCGACAGGTAGAGCCGGCGGGCAAAGGCGGTGAGTTGGCGATCCAGCATCGCCTCGCGCGCGACATGCGGATTGGGCGCGCCGATCAATGGCAGCACGGCCGCGAGCTGCACCAGCGCGATCGTGCCAAAACCGATCATCGGCCCGGCGCGATCGACCAGCACCCCGCCCACCAGGGGGGCGACGATGCCGACCACGGCGGTGGTCGCCTGCTGGATCGAGACCTGCCGGCCGCCACGGTCGCTATCGGCCAGCGCCGAGACAAAGCTGTGCCAGCCGGTCCAATAGAGCACGCTGCCCAGGCCCGTCACCAGGATGAACAGGGCCAGCATGCCGGCCGCCGGCACCGGCCCGACGCCGGGCACCAGCGGCAACAGCAGGAAGCTGACTACCCGCACCAGCACGCCTGCCAGCACCACGTTTCGCAGCCCTGCCCGCCAGGCCAGCGGCAGGACCAGCCCGCGCAGGGCAAAGCGCGCCAGCAGCGTGCCGGCAAAGGCGGCCAGGGCCATGCCGTTGGAAAAGCCCTGGCTGACCAGGAAGCCAGCGATGAACAGCCCGCCGCTCGATTCGACAAACGATTGCAGGCCGACGTGGATATAGACCCGGCGCATGGGATCGGCGGCCATCGGGCTCAAAACTCCAGCATGGCCGCCAGCCGGCGCGGCGCAATGGCCATCCAGCTACGCTGCAACCAGGCGGCGATATCGTCCCAATCCACTGCGCCGGTATCGAGGCGGATGGCGATCCAGCCGTCGCCGAAATAGGCCGGGCGGTAAAACCGGTCGGGATCGTTCTCGATCAGTTGCGCCTGTTCCTCGATCCCGCTGATCTTGACCAGCAGCGCCACGCGCCTGTCGCCATGGTGATCGGCGCTGACATAGGCAAACTTCTTGCCCTTGGTCACGCCAAAGCAGGCCATGCCATGGCTGCTCACTTCATCAGCTTCGGGCAGAGCCATGGCGCGGGCACGCACTTGCGCCGTCAGCCATTCGGGGCTGGTCTCGCGCGTCACCAGGCGTTCGAGGCAACGGGAATAGAGCTGGTGCTCGGCAAACAGCACGCGCGCGGCCAGGGCTTCGGGCGTGTCGCCCGGCAGGATCGCCACCGGCGTCTGGCCCAGGATCGGCCCGTCGTCCAGTTCGGGCGTGACCAGGTGCACGGTGCAGCCGCCATGGCTGTCACCCGCCGCGATCGCGCGTTCGTGCGTGTGCAGGCCCTTGTAAAGCGGCAGCAGCGAAGGGTGGATGTTGAGCATGCGCCCCTCCCACCGCGCCACGAATTCGGGCGAGAGGATACGCATGTAACCCGCCAGCGCGATATAGCGCGCACCGGAGGCCAGCACTTGTGCTTCCATCAGCGCGTCGTGTTCGGCGCGGGGGATGCCCTTGTGCGGCAGGGCAAAGGTGGCCACGCCCTCGGCCGCAGCCAGGGCCAAGCCCTTGGCCGCCGGATCGTTGGATAGCACCAGCACGATCTCGTACGGGCAATCCTGGGCGCGGCTGGCATAGAGGAGGGCAGCCATGTTGGTGCCGCTGCCCGAAATGAAGACCGCTACCTTTGCCTTGGCCACTTTGCTCATTCCTTGGCACGCTGAGTTGGCGCTGCGGCCTTCGACAAGCTCAGGCCGAACGGAGTGTGGGGTAGGGGAGAAACGACATCTATCCCGTTCGGGCTGAGCTTGTCGAAGCCCCGCGCAGCCCGAAGCCTCAGCCGATATGCACCGCTTCCCACGGTTCGCGCGCAGACCAGGCCTCGGCGCTGCCGAATACGGTGCAGCCCTTGTCGCCTTCCACCACCGTGCCGATAGTGAACACGGTTTCACCCGCCGCAGAAAGGTCGGCTGCCAGGCTTTCCGCCTCGCTCGCTTCCACTGCCAGCACCATGCCGATGCCGCAGTTGAACGTGCGCGCCATTTCGCCCGGCTCGATGTGCCCCTGTGCCTGGAGGAACGCCATCAGGCGCGGCTGTTCCCAGCGGTCGGCATCGATCCGCGCATGCAGCCCCTTGGGCAGGACGCGCGGCACGTTTTCGAGGAGGCCGCCGCCGGTGATGTGCGCCAGGGCATTGATCCGGCCCGAACGGATGAACGGCAGCAGCGTCTTTACATAGATGCGCGTCGGCTCGATCAGCACGTCGATCAGCAGGCGCTCGTTGTCGAACAGGGCAGGGCGATCGAGCTTCCAGCCCTTGTCGGCGGCCAGGCGCCGCACCAGCGAATAGCCGTTGGAGTGCACGCCCGACGAGGCCAGGCCGAGCAGCACGTTGCCCGCGGCCACCTTGTCGCCGGTCAGCTGTTCGCCGCGTTCCACCGCGCCCACGCAGAAGCCCGCCAGGTCATAGTCGCCATCGGCATACATGCCGGGCATTTCGGCGGTTTCGCCACCGATCAGCGCGCAGCCAGCCAGCTTGCAGCCATCGGCAATGCCCGCCACGACTCGTTCGGCCACGCCGTTGTCGAGCCGGCCGGTGGCGAAGTAATCGAGGAAGAACAGCGGCTCGGCGCCCTGCACGATCAGATCGTTGACGCACATCGCCACCAGATCGATGCCGATCGCATCGTGGCGGTCATGGTCGATCGCCAGCTTGACCTTGGTGCCCACGCCATCGTTGCCGGCCACCAGCAGCGGGTCTTTGTACCCTGCTGCCTTGAGATCGAAAAAGCCGCCGAATCCGCCCAGTTCGGCGTCTGCGCCGGGGCGTGCGGTGGCCTTGGCGAGCGGGCCGATGGCCTTCACCAATGCGTTGCCGGCGGCGATGTTCACGCCTGCCTGTTCGTAGGAATAGCTCTGGGGCTTGGAGGTGTCGTTGGCCATGATGATCGGCGCCTAGCCGTTTCCGGCTTGGATTTCCACTTGCCTTTGGGCAAAAGCGCCCGGCACCCTTTGTCCGGAGTTCCCTTGGCCGTTCTGCGCCTGTCCCGCTCGACCCGTTTTTCCCGCTCGTGGCTGGCTTTTGGCGCCGGGGCTGCGGCGCTGGCCGTGGCCGGTGTCCTGGCCGGGCCGGCGATCATGGCCCAGATCGAGGGCGATCGTGGCATCGCGCCGATCGCCAGCACCGGCGATTTCGAGGTGAGCGGGATCGAGGTCAACGTATCGGGCAGCTCTGCCGCCGACGCCCGTGCCAAGGGCTGGCAGGAAGCGGAAAAGCTTGCCTGGCAAAAGCTTTGGAAAACCAACGGGCTTGGCGGCGGCACCGCGCCCGCGCTCGATGCCGGCACGCTCGACGCGATGGTCGCGGCCGTGGTGGTGGAACAGGAACAGATTGGCCCGCACCGCTATATCGCGCGGCTGGGCGTGACGTTCGATCGCGCCCGCACCGGCGGCTATCTCGGCATGCATGGCCAGATCGCACGATCGGCGCCGCTGCTGATCATTCCCGTGCTGTACGAAGGCGGCGTGGCCTCGGTCTATGAAACGCGCACGCCGTGGCAGCGCGCCTGGGCCGAATTCCACACCGGCGAAAGCGCGATCGATTACGTGCGACCCAATGGCGGTGGTGCCGATTCGCTGCTGCTTACCGAGGGCCAGCTATCCCGGCGCAGCCGCAACTGGTGGCGCCTGGTGCTCGATGAATTTGGCGCGGCCGACGTGATCATGCCGATCGCGCGGCTTACCCGCGAATTTCCCGGCGGCCCGATCCATGGCACCTTCACCGCGCGCCATGGGCCTGACAACCGCTTCATCGGCCAGTTCGAACTGACCGCGCCGAGCGATGAACAGCTGCCGCTGATGCTGGCCGATGCGGTGCACCGCCTGGATGCGCTCTATACCGGCGCGTTGCAGCAGGGCCAGCTTGCGCCCGATCCCTCGCTCAACATGGCGCCGCAGTTCGATGCCAAGCTGATCAACCAGATTCTCGATTCGCTCGGCCCGGTGCAACAGTCTGCGCCCGGCGCGGCGGCCCAGCCCGGCGCCCCGGCAGCGGTCGGCGCGGCC